>JANXSV010000220.1 GCA_025356505.1 Methylovirgula sp. | reverse complement strand
ACAATTTTTGTGATATCCATCAGCGGACCGGCAAGATGTTCTGCCAGCAGGCGCGCACCCAAGGGCGTGACGGTTCTGTCGATTGAGGCGAGCAATGAGCCTTCGCGCTCGCCCGACAGTCGGCGCGTCAATTCAAGATTTGCCCGCGTTGCCGCATCGATATGCAAGATTGTCCCGGAGCCTGCCTGAACAGGCACAGCAAGCATGGGCTTTGAGCCAAACTGAGTTTTCTCAACATATGTGAGCGCAAGCGCGCAGGCGGCGATTTGGGCGCGGGATAGGTTGCCAAAGCCCTCTAATGTCGCAACACCATAGTAGGCGCAGAGTTTTCGATTGGAAAATTCCGGCTCTGCACTGAACGCGACCGCCGTGTAAGGCAGATTGAGATCGGCGAGAGCGCCTTTTAGCCCGGCGTCACCATTCAGCGCTTCGCCAAATACGACTTCGCGCGGTTCGAGGCGCGCCAGTTCAGCCTGAAGCACTGTGTCCGGACACTCCCCGATTTGAAAGGCTCCGGTGGAAATATCGACGCTGGCAAGCGCGTAAAGCCAGGTCTCGTCTGTCAGCTTTTGCCGCGCCAGCGCAACAAAGCTCGAGGCGCGGCGCGGCTCCAGCAATTGTTCCTCTGTGATCGTTCCGGGGGTAACGAGGCGGATGACATCCCGGCGGACTACGGATTTTGATCCGCGCTTTTTCGCTTCCGCCGGGTCCTCCACCTGCTCACACACTGCAACGCGGTGTCCCAGACCGATAAGCTTTTGCAGGTAGTCATCTGATCGCACGATTGGAACGCCGCACATGGGAATGTCCATGCCATCCAACTTGCCGCGCTTGGTGAGAACTATGCCTAGAGCCTTAGAAGCGATCTCCGCATCTTCGAAAAATAATTCATAGAAATCGCCCATCCGGTAGAACAGCAGGCAATCCGGATTTGACGCCTTGATGGCCAAAAACTGCGCGATCATCGGGGTGGCGTCGGAAGCAGATTTCTGCACGATTTTCAGCATGTTGCATGTGTAGCAAAAACAAGCGGGAAGTGCACTTGAGATGGCGAGGTTATCACCGGATAAGTTGAAGATTTGAACTCCCGCCTGCCATTTTCCGGATTTCGGCATAATTTTGCCGGGGGGGACCATCCACATGCAGCTAGAGACACGGTCCTTCATCCTTTCGTCAGCTTCGTGACTAGAAGGGTTGCCGCATGAAGCTCTGCCGGACTATGTTGTGATCCCTACACGAATACACCTTTCGAATTGCGCGGGAGCACACTGTGACAGAGCCGAAAATCAAACGCGCCAAGCGCCCAACCATCACCGATCAGGAAGCCTTGGACTTTCATTCGCGCGGTCGTCCCGGCAAGCTGGAAATATCCCCCACCAAGCCCATGGACACCCAGCGTGATCTTTCCCTTGCCTATTCGCCCGGCGTCGCGATCCCTGTTCTTGCGATTGCTGAAAACCCTGAACTGGCGTTCGACTATACCACGCGTGGCAATATGGTGGCCGTCATCACCAATGGCACAGCAATTCTTGGCCTTGGAAACCTGGGTGCGCTCGCTGCAAAGCCGGTGATGGAGGGCAAGGCGGTTTTGTTTAAGCGTTTCGCAGATATCGACTCGATTGATCTTGAGGTCGACACCGAGGATCCGGATGCCTTTATCAACTCGGTGCGCTACCTTGGCCCCTCTTTCGGCGGCATCAATCTTGAAGACATCAAGGCGCCCGAGTGCTTCATTATTGAAGAGAAGCTGCGCGAATTGATGAATATTCCGGTGTTTCACGATGATCAACATGGCACGGCGATCATCGCTGCCGCTGGAATGCTCAACGCGATTGAGCTCACCGGACGCGATATCAAAAAGACCCGGCTGGTTTGCAATGGTGCCGGAGCCGCAGGCATTGCCTGTCTTGATTTGATCAAGGCCATCGGCTTTGCTCCCGAAAATGTCATACTGTGCGACACCAAGGGGGTGGTCTATCGCGGGCGCAAGGAAGGTATGAACCAGTGGAAGTCCGCTCATGCGGTGGAAACAACCATGCGCACGCTGGCAGACGCCATGAATGGTGCCGATATCTTCTTCGGCCTCTCTGCAAAGGGCGCGTTGACCACGCAGATGGTCAAAAGCATGGCACCCAACCCCGTGATATTTGCCATGGCCAATCCCGATCCGGAAATTACTCCGGAGGAGGCACATGCCGTGCGCGATGACGTGATCATTGCCACAGGGCGGTCGGACTATCCTAATCAAGTCAACAATGTTTTGGGCTTCCCTTATATCTTTCGCGGCGCGTTGGATGTGCGCGCCACCACGATCAATATGGATATGAAAATTGCCGCAGCGATGGCGCTGGCTAATCTGGCACGTGAGGATGTACCGGACGATGTCGCCGCTGCCTATGAGGGTGCGCGCCCGCGCTTTGGCCGCGAATACATCATTCCGGTGCCGTTTGACCCGCGCCTCATCCACGTTGTGCCTATTGCTGTCGCCAAAGCGGCGATGGAAAGCGGCGTCGCCAAAAAGCCGATTGCCGATTTTGAAATCTATAAAGCACAACTTTCGGCGCGCAGGGACCCTGTGGCTGGAGCCTTGCAACGCATCAATGAACGTGTGCGCCGCCATCCTAAGCGCGTAGTATTTGCCGAGGGCGAGGAGGAACAGGTCATCCGCGCGGCTGTGTCTTTTGTCAACCAAGGTTACGGCACGGCGATTTTGGTCGGGCGTGAAAACCGCGTTCTCGAAACAGCGGCTTTTGCGGGCATCGACCTGAGCGATAAGGGCATCGAAATCCATAATGCAGCGCTGTCGCATCGCAATTCGGCCTATGCGCAATTCTTATACGAGCGGCTTCAGCGCAAGGGCTTTTTGTTTCGCGACTGCCAGCGCCTAATTAATCAGGATCGCAATCACTTTGCTGCCGCCATGGTGGGCTTAGGCGATGCTGACGCTATGGTGACCGGCGTGACGCGCAATTTCTCGATCTGCCTTGATGAGGTGCGCCGCGTCATTGATCCGAAACCGGGTCACCGCGTGATTGGCGTATCGCTGGTTCTGGCGCGCGGCAAGCCGGTGATCGTGGCCGACACAGCCATACACGAAATGCCGAATGCCGAAGAAATTGCGCAAATTGCCATAGAGGCGGCGGGAGTCGCGCGGCGGCTCGGCTACGTGCCGCGCGTGGCTATGCTGGCGTTTTCCACCTTTGGCCATCCGCAAGGCGAGCGCTCGCTCAAGGTGCAGGAGGCGGTGAAAATTCTCGACACCAAGCGGGTTGATTTTGAATATGACGGCGAAATGGCCGCAGATGTGGCGCTCAATAAAAGTTTGATGGCCGCCTATCCGTTTTGTCGCCTAACCGACACCGCCAATGTTCTCGTGATGCCAGCATTCCACTCCGCTTCGATTGCGACCCGTATGGTGCAGGAGCTGGGCGGGGCGTCGGTGATCGGGCCGTTGATTGTGGGTCTTGACCGCCCTATTCAGATCGTGCCGCTGGGCGCAAAAGACAGCGATATCGTCAATTGCGCCGTGTTGGCAGCGTTTAATATCGGGGGCTGAACGAGCATATTTCTGCCGGGCCAAAACCCGGGAGAAAGTTGCTTGCGCTTAGATACTCACCTGCGCGCCCAGTTCGACCACGCGGTCTGACGGAATCGAGAAGAAGTCCGTGGCGCTGATAGCCTGGCGGGTCAGGCCGATATAGAGCCTGTCCTGCCACATCGGCATGCCCGATGTTTTGGACAATTTGAGCGTGCGCCGCCCCAAGAAAAACGACGTAGTCATGATGTCAAACTTGAAACCGCTCTTGCGCATCAGCGCCAGGGCAGCGGGAATGCGCGGACTTTCCATGAAGCCGAAGTGCAGGATAATCTCTAAAAAGCCGGGCGCCAGTTCGCGCACTTCATAGCGCTGGCTTGGCGAGACCTTGGGCATATCCTCTGTGCGCACAGACATGATGACGATGCGCTCATGCAACACCTTATTGTGTTTCAAGTTATGCATCAGCGCCGAGGGTGCGACTTTGGGGTCGCTGGACAGGAAGATCGCTGTACCGGCAACGCGGGTGGGCGGGCGCTTTTCCAGCATCCGCACCAGATCTGCCATAGGTAGCGAATCGCGGTGCATTTTGATTTCCAGAAGCCTCGTGCCGCGCACCCATGTCCACATGGTAATCATGCCCAAAGCAGCGAGGCTGAGCGGCACCCAGCCGCCTTCCAGAACCTTGATGAGGTTTGCAACAAAAAACGCCAGATCAATGACGAGAAATCCTGCAACAAAAGCAATTGCGCCCCAGAGGGGCCATTTCCACAATTTCCATACCACGACAAAGGCCAGTGCCGTGGTTACCACCATGGTGCTGACCACCGAAATGCCGTAAGCATTGGCGAGCGCGTCGGAGCTTTTGAAGAGCAGCGTCAACACCAGAACGCCGATCAACAGAAGCCTATTGACGCGAGGAATGTAAATTTGACCTTCCTGACTTTCGGAGGTGTGGCGAATTTCCATACGCGGCAGCAGGCCGAGCTGAATGCCTGACCGCACGATGGAAAATGCTCCGGTGATGACTGCCTGGGAGGCGATGACCGTGGCGGCAGTGGACAAAATCACCAGATAAGGCACAGCCCAGGGCGGCGCCATCAGGTAAAACGGGTCTGAAATCGCTTCTGGATGGCTCAAAATAAGCGCGCCCTGACCGAAATAGTTGAGCATAAGCGCCGGCAGGACAAAGAAAATCCAAGCCAACTGAATGGGCAAGCGGCCAAAGTGACCCATGTCCGCATAGAGCGCCTCGGCACCCGTAACACCGAGAAAAACCAGACCGAGAATGACAAAGCCCGCCAGGCCATTGCTGAACAGAAAGTTGAGGCCCGTCAGCGGATTGACAGCCCAGAGAATTTGCGGCGCGTCAAAAATATGCCAGAGGCCGAGTGCGGCGATAACAAAAAAGAACACAACCATTATCGGCCCGAAAAACCGGCCGATGCGTTCCGTACCGCTGCTTTGCGACATGAACAAAACCAGCAAGATCGCCACGGTTATGTAAATAACGTAGTGTTCGAACACCGGTGAAACGTAATTTAGTCCTTCCACAGCGGATAAAACCGAAATGGCTGGAGTGATAATCGCATCACCGGAAAACAGCGCGGCTCCGGCCACACCAAGAATAAACACCCACTTTGAGCGTTCGCCCATTGCGCGCTGCGCCAAAGCCATCAAAGCCAGCGTGCCACCCTCGCCTTTGTTGTCGGCGCGCATCAAAAACGCCACATATTTCAGTGTGACAGTAAATATGAGAGCCCAGACCAGCAGGGAAACGATGCCGATGACTTCTGCAGAGCTTGCGCCGCCGGTATCTTTGGCGTGCGCAAGCGCCGTTTTCAAAGCGTAGAGCGGCGAGGTGCCGATGTCACCAAACACCACACCGATGGAGCCAAGCGCCGGGAGCAATATTCCGGCGGTCTTATGATGGGCATGGAGAGGAGCTTGAACGGGAGGCGGAGTGGTTGCCACTGAACTCTCGTGCGCCGAACTATCTTGCATTTGAAAATGCCCTAAAAAAACATGTGACCACATCAGCCTCTAGCAAGCTATTCTTCGCACTTAGCCGCGGGCTTATACTCCTATCGTACTTGCGAGAGAAGCTGATTTTTAAAACCCTGAGCCCGTGGCTCCTATCCTGTGGACAGTATGCGGCGAGCCGCCGCAGTACGGGTAAACCAAGCAGCTCGATCACCTCACCCTGAGGGAGGACTACAGATCGCGCAGTAGTCCGCGGTATATTTCATCATCGCCGCAGAGTCCGGCCAGCCGTCCGAGCGCATCCACCAGCACGATAGGATGGCCGGAAGCCCGGCGCAGTTCGATTGCTGCTTTGAGCTTGAGGTCTGTTTGGGCGATGACCAGATCTGTCGTGGCCGGATCAAACTTTCCGGTTTCAAGATTAGCCCGCGCAAGTCGCCCGGTCTTACCGCCGATCTCGACATTGAGCGGGCGCTCATCCGCATCGAGATGAAGCCGCACCTGCCCGGCTTTGTCGAGGAGAATGGCGCTGCCCTCCCGCCGCATGAGATGCGCCGGCGTCATAAGGCTTGCGCCGCGCAATACCTGCATCGGATTCATATGAGCGACAAATTCCGCCACATAGGCATTGGCAGGCCGCAACACGATGTCTTCGGCTGTGCCACATTGCACGATGCGCCCGCCTTCCATGATGGCAATGCGATTTCCCAATTTCATCGCCTCATCAAGATCATGGCTGACAAACACTATGGTTTTTTTCAGCTGGGTCTGAAGGTCGAGCAGTTCGTCTTGCAACTTGGTGCGGATTAGCGGGTCCAGCGCGGAAAACGGCTCATCCATCAAAAGAATATCGGCGTCAGTGGAAAAAGCGCGGGCCAGGCCGACACGCTGCTGCATCCCGCCCGAAAGCTCCTGCGTTTGCTTATCAGCCCAGCGGGTGAGGCCAACCATTTCCAGTTTCTGATCGACGATCTTGTCCCGCTCAGCCTTCGGCACGCCGCGCAGTTCGAGCCCGAAACCGACATTGTCGCGTACGGAACGCCACGGGAGCAACGCAAATTGTTGAAACACCATGGCAACAGAGCGGGCGCGGATATCGCGTAAAAGCTCCGATTTGCATGTGGCAACATCGACCATCTCGCCGTTATGGCGCAGCAGAATTTTGCCGCGCGCGATGGTGTTAAGCTGATTTACCGCCCGCAACAGAGTTGACTTACCGGAGCCGGAGAGGCCCATGAGGACGCATATTTCGCCTGAATTGACTTGGAGTGTTGCATCGGCGACAC
>JANXSV010000214.1 GCA_025356505.1 Methylovirgula sp. | reverse complement strand
GGCAACCATCGCATAGGCCATGCCGAGATAGCCGAAGATAGGCTTTTTCGAGAAGGTCGACACGATGTGGCTGATGATGCCAAAGCCGGGCAAAATGAGAATATACACTTCAGGATGACCGAAGAACCAGAACAAGTGCTGGAACAGGATCGGATCACCGCCGCCTGCCGGATCGAAGAACGTTGTGCCGAAATTACGATCTGTCAGCAGCATGGTGATGCCGCCAGCCAGAACCGGCAGTGACAGGACCAGAAGGAACGCTGTGATCAACACAGACCAAGCAAACAAAGGCATCCTGTGCAGGGTCATGCCCGGCGCACGCATGTTGAAGATCGTCGTGATGAAGTTGATCGCGCCCAGAATTGACGAGGCACCGGCCAGATGCAGCGACAAAATCACGAAATCCATCGCCGGGCCGGGATGTCCGGCATTCGACGATAGCGGCGGATACATCACCCAGCCGCCACCAAAACCGTTCATGCCGGGCGCGCCTTCGACAAACATCGAGATGATGAGCAGAGAGAACGAGGCGGGGAGCAGCCAGAAAGAGATATTATTCATGCGCGGGAACGCCATATCCGGCGCGCCGATCATCAGAGGTACAAACCAGTTGCCGAAACCGCCGATGAGGGCAGGCATGACCATGAAGAAAATCATGATGACACCGTGGCCGGTGATGAACACGTTGTAGAGATTCTTCGCCGCGTCAGTTGCCTGATCCGGGCTCATGCCGGTCATCCAACCTGCCAGATGATTGAACACGCTGATGCCTGGGCTTTGCAGCTCCATACGCATAGCAACCGACAGAGCGCCGCCGATCAGACCCGCGAAAATTGCGAAGATCAGATAGAGGGTGCCAATGTCTTTGTGGTTGGTCGAAAACAAATACCGACGCCAGCCGTGGGGCAGGGCGTGATCGTCATGCTCATGCGCGTGATCATGCACATGATCTGTAGCGAGAGGTGTGGTTTCAGTCGTGCTAGCCATTAAAATATCCTCGCAGCCAAAGTGCGGTTAGTTCTGAACTTGAGTGGAGAGTGTAATGTCGGCTACGTTGACAGGGACGTTGCCGTTTGATGCAAACTTCTTTTTGGCACCCGCCAGCCATTCAGCGTATTTTTCATCCGAAACAACGCGCACCATGATCGGCATGTAGGCGTGGTCTTTGCCGCAAAGCTTCGAGCATTGGCCGTAGTAAACGCCCTCGCGCTCCGCTTTAAACCATGTCTCGTTCAAGCGCCCGGGGACAGCGTCCATACGCATGCCGAAAGACTGGATGATAAAAGAATGAATCACATCTGCGGCTGTAATCTGCATCCGCACGACTTTGTTCACGGGCACAACAAACTCGTTGTCCACCGTTAGGAGGCGAGGCTGGTCGGCGGTGAGTTTTGTTTGGTCAGACAGCAACGAATCAAACGAAAAGCCGCCTTGATCCTTGGGATATTCATAAGACCAATACCACTGCTTGCCTGTGACCTTGATCGTTAGGTCAGCTTTCGGAATAACGATTTCCTTGGTCAGCAATTTGAACGACGGCAACGCAATAACAACCAGAATCATAACTGGAATTACGGTCCAAGCCACTTCGAGGCCGGTATGATGCGTTGTCTTGGACGGAACAGGGTTCGACTTGGCGTTGAACTTGAATATCACGTACAACAGCAGAAGCCCGACGAAAACAGTGATGACCGTAATGATCGGCATCAAGACCCAGTCGTGGAAAGAATGAATGTCGCGCGCAACCTCAGTAACTGGCTCCTGCATGACCATCTGGCCGGGTTCAGCTAGGCCAGTGCCCGCTGCGAAGGCGGCATTGGCCACACCAAACAGCGCCGCTCCGGCCAAAAAGCCCGCGTTTTTCGCCAATCCGGCCAACATCTTTAATGGAAAACTCTTCATCAACTTGCCCCTGCAGCCTGCCGGAAATTCAACTCTGGAAACTCGGCTTGTGTAAATGTCAAACGCTGGCAATAACCAGTTTCGGCGTTGGATATCATCCGAATATACTACGCTCTAGGGGCGCGGCAAGAACCAACGCGACCAATATGCCTTAATAAGACCATCTGTCGCATATTATTTTGCCTTCAAAGTCACCCAAAACCTCGCCTCCGCAGTCCGCACTTGCAAACGCTTGCGCGGCCTCACAGCGGTCTATTTGAATTTTACAAGTTTGTCTTGTCTATCTCGACAAAAATAGCCAAAGATAGCACAGCAAAACACGGTGAAATTTTCAATCCGGTGGGAAGTTCCGTGCCTTTCTGCCCGCGCATCACCGGGCATCCCAGGCGCGAGTACACGGCCCTGCTGCCAGATACAGTGCGAGAATTAGTACATGCATAAAATGGGTTTTACATCTTTCCGCGCCGCTGCTGCGGTTTTCGCGTTATTCGCGGCGGCCATGCTGGTGACGGCCACCTGCCTTTCCGGCCCGGCTCATGCTCAAGGCGTGGTGAAGCAGAAATTTTCTGACTGGGAAATGCGCTGCGAAACGCCGCCCGGCGCGGCCAAAGAAGCCTGCGCCATGGTCCAGAGCGTTGCTGCGGAGGACCGCCCGAACATCAATCTTGTCGTCATCGCTTTCCGGACAGCCGACGGTAAAAATCGCCTGATGCGTATTATCGCGCCGCTGGGTGTACTCTTGCCCAAAGGCATCGGCCTGCGGATTGATACGGCGGATGTCGGCACCACCGCGTTTGTGCGATGCATGCCAACGGGCTGCGTCGCCGAGGTTGTCATGGACGATAAACTCATCGATCAGCTCAAAAACGGCAAAAGCGCGACCTTCATCGTTTTTCAGACACCGGAAGAGGGTATAGGCATTCCGCTGACGCTCGCCGGATTTAAAGACGGCTTTGATCAGCTGAAATAACCATTGTTTGCTTGGAGTTGAACCTATGAGTAACGCGGCGAAATCGGACTGCACCCCAGTCCATCGCACAAAAATTCCGGCGCTATTGGCAGTCGCTGCTTTAACACTTGCCGGATGTTCCTCGGATGCAGGCTCGCTGCAGCCTGGCAATTCGGGTTCGGATAAACTGGCTAACTTTCTGGCTTTTAACACCACATCCCCGCCGCCGATCGTTCAAAAAGTTGAAGAAATCAAAGTCGATTGCCCCACCGTTGAAGTGCAGGACGGCACAGCGGCTGCGCGCTACTATGCCGGCGCGCGGACAAGTGACCGGGTGCGCTATCAGTTTTCGGTGATTGACGTCGCCCGCGAGTGCAATGTTTCAAATGGCAAAATCTTCATCAAGGTTGGCGTTGCCGGACGTGCCCTTCTCGGTCCAGCCGGAAGCGCGGGAACGTTCAGCGCGCCCGTCCGCATCGCAATCCGCAAAGATTCGACTCAGGGCGGTGCCACCCTCGTCAGCAAAACCTACACCGCGTCGGCCACTTTGCAGTCTGACGGGAGTGATGCAGCGTTTTCGGTTGTGTCAGAAGCTCTCGAAGTGCCGTTTATACGCGAAGCGGCAGATCAGGATTACACAATCCT
>JANXSV010000210.1 GCA_025356505.1 Methylovirgula sp. | reverse complement strand
GCCCGGAAAGGGAGATGGCAAAGGCGCGCAGATTTGGCATTTCCTTGATCAGCCCTTCGCGGAACTCGATGCTCGGCGGCGTGGTTGATTTTGTGAGTTGCGCATCATTTATCATTTTTGAGCTCTTTCGCGCTCAGCTCGGCCAGAAGCACCATGAAGCGGTCCGGCATGGGAGTGTTGACCAAATCGTCGTAATAAGCCTTCAGTGATTGACCGATGGCTTCCTGAATTTTGGGATCAAGTATGATGTCGTTCTCTACTGCTGCGGATAGGGGCCCGGGAGAGACTGTCGGAGCATCTTTTGGCGGTATAGGGACAGATTTATTGTCGGAATCATGTGAATTCATAGCTGCGCCTTTTATATCCCGACTATACCTGATTGCTAATAGCTAGACCTAATCCCAAAGTTATGTAGAATTATAACGTATTGATGGCCGTTTGGTTCCGCGATATTGCAATTTTTGCGACTGGGACTACAAGCTGCAAAAAGCAGTCTAATACGACATTGGAGAGATGTGAATCATGCCATTAGCGCAGCAAATTGCCCCTCATCTGCCCTATTTGCGAAGGTTCGCGAGAGCGCTGAACGGGTCCCAGGCCAGTGGCGACGCATATGTCGTTGCGACGCTGGAAGCCCTGGTCGCCGATGCTTCGATTTTCCCGGCAAACATGCCACCGCGTCATGGCCTCTACAAGATTTTCCTCCGTCTTTGGCAATCGTCAGGAGGCTCATTGCCGACTTCCGCCGAGGGCACCATCGAAAATGCAGCCGAGCGTAATGTTGAAAGCCTGACACCTCTGCCGCGGCAGGCTTTTTTGCTGCGCACTGTCGAAGGATTTTCGATTGAGGACGTCGGCGTCATTCTCAATTTGAGCACAACTGATGTCGCGACCTTGATCGAGACAGCAGGCAAAGAAATTGCCAATCAGGTGTCAACCAGCGTTCTCATTATTGAGGACGAACCGATCATCGCGCTCGACATCGAAGCCATTGTCGAGGAGCTCGGGCACAGCATCACCGGCGTTGCCCGCACACATAAAGAGGCGGTTGCATTGGTCAACCAGCATAGGCCGGGGCTTGTGCTCGCTGATATTCAACTGGCAGATGGCAGCTCCGGGCTTGATGCCGTCAATGAAATATTGAAGGATATCAACGTTCCGGTTATATTCATCACTGCATATCCTGAACGCTTGTTGACGGGATCGCGTCCAGAGCCTGCATTTCTGATCACCAAGCCGTTTCAGGAGGAGGCGGTCAAGGTCGCTATCAGTCAGGCGCTGTTTTTTGATAGAAAAGCTGGCGGGGCACAGTCCTGAACTGCCGGCTCTGCGCCGGGCTTTATTGGGAGATATCGGTAAGGTGGGCACACAAGCATGAGTGTCAGACGTGTTCGATCTGTGCCGCCCTTCCTTGAAAATTGTGGGGAGCAGGGTCGTGCTGTCGCGGCTTTAGACTGGTCTGGCACTTCTCTGGGCGCGCCAGAAAATTGGACCAAGCACCTCCAGACATGTGTCTCGCTGATTTTACATGCGGGTGTCCCCATGACTTTGCTTTGGGGCAAAACCGGAATTATGCTGCATAATAAAGCCTATGGCGAACTCATTGGTAAGCCGGATTTCAGCGCCCTGGGACAGAGCGTTTACGAGGCTTTTCCACATTTCGCGCCCTTCATGCACGAGGTGGTGGGAGCGGTTTTTTCTGGAACGCCCGTCGCCGTGCGGGACAAAGCCGCAATGCTCGAGCGCGCGGGTAAGGTGCAGGAATTTTGGCTCAATCATGATTACAGCCCGGTTATGGATGAAAACGGCGCGTGCTGCGCTGTGCTTGCCATAATCAAGGATACCACCGAGCGCGTGCGCGTTGAACAGCGGTTGAATTTTGCCCAGGAAGCTGGCGGTGTCGGCACATTTGAATGGTATCCTGATAAAGGAACGCTGGACGTTTCGGACGAGTACCGGCGTATCTGGGGCATCAAGCCAAATGTTGAAGTAACGGACAGTATGCTGGTCGGTCTGTTGCACCCTGAGGATCAGATGAAGGCTGGCACCTTCAAAATTGCCAAAGATAATCCGCTTGAATATGTGGAATATCGCCTGCTCCGCCCTGAAACTGGCGAAGTGAGGTGGCTGGCGCGCCGAGGCAGGGTCATTTCAGCCGATGGCGTGGCAGTGCGCCGTTTCGTTGGCACTGTCACTGATATCACAGAGCGCAAACATGCCGATGCCGCGCTCAAACTTGCCGAAGAGCGGTTTCGCACCTTGGCGCAGTCCATGACCAATCAGCTGTGGACTGCAACCCCGGACGGCTTGCTCAACTGGTGCAACGGCCGGATTTACGACTATTTCGCGGTTGGCGATGAGCATATGCTGGGCGCAAAGTGGGTGAATAACGTTCATCCGGAGGATGTGGCAGCAGCATCGGCCGCCTGGGCGGCTGCGCTCAAAACAGGCTCGCTTTATGAAACCGAATTCCGGCTGCGCCGCAGCGACGGTGTCTACCGCTGGTTCATCACCCGCGCGACTCCGATCCGGGACGAGCATGGCCACATC
>JANXSV010000195.1 GCA_025356505.1 Methylovirgula sp. | reverse complement strand
GTGTCCATGGAGGATTTAATTGATGACATGTTAGGGCAAGGCACGGAGTCTACTTTAAGATGGCGGGAGCGACCCGCTCAGAGCGATGCGCCCATTGTTCTTGACGTTAGGAATATTTCTCTGCCATCCGTTTATGCGAATGTAAGCCTAGACATCAAAGCTGGGGAAATAGTTGGATTGGCCGGACTTATGGGGTCTGGAAGAACGGAAATTGCTCAAGCAATTTTTGGATTGGTGCCTCCCGCTGAAGGGGAGATCAAAATTTGCGGCGAAAACATCAACTCCGTTGCCGAAGCAATTTCAGCGGGTGTTTCACTCGTGCCAGAAAGTCGGCGTGACCAGGGTCTGGTCTTGGAACATAGCGTCCGTATGAACTTCATGTTGCCTAATCTGGATATTTTTAAACGCGGATATTTTGTCGGTGATAGCGTGGGCCGTAGGAAAGCACTCGATTATATCGGTGTTCTAGGTATCAAGACCGACAGCGAAGAAAAATCGGTAAATCAGCTGTCCGGCGGAAATCAGCAGAAGGTAGTTCTCTCAAAGTGGCTAGTACGCGAACCCAGATTACTGATTCTGGACGAACCCACGGTCGGCGTTGATATCGGCGCTAAATCTGACATCATTGAAATAGTCCGCACGCTAGCGAATAAAGGCACTGCAGTGCTGGTTATATCCTCCGAGTTCGAAGAATTATTAGCTATCAGCGATCGCATTTTAGTCCTTAAAGACGGGCAACTCGTTAAAGAGCTTGATCGTCGGAATATTGCTTCGGAAGAGGATCTACATCATGCAGTCCAAAGCTAATCCCGTTTCACCCGTCGTCAAAGCAGTTGTTTCGTCAAAACAAGTTGCCGTGCCATGGCGCGAGTTTGTCGTTTACATTTTTTTTGCGGCAGTCGTTCTTTTCTTCGCCGCAACAATCGGCGACAAGGGATTTCTGACTTTCGCCAATCTCTTTAACATAACACGTACAACTTCGATGATTGCCATCATGGCAATTGCCATGACTTTCGTAATTGCGGCGGGGGAGCTAGACCTGTCTATTGGTTCGACAGCAGCACTTTCTTCGTTGGTTTGCGCGCTCATCATGGCATCTGGGTACGGGATAGTGGCCAGCGTACTCGGTGCAGTTTTAAGCGGTCTGGCTGTTGGTGCGTTAAACAGTTTTTTCGTGACTGTTATCAGAATTCCATCGTTTCTCGTCACCTTGGGTTCCATGCAGCTCATTCGGGGACTTGACATGCGCATCACCTACACGAAACCGGTGTCTATAGCCAATGAGACGTTCACGACGCTCTTCGGCAACGGAAGCCTTGGGCCTTTGCCATCGCTTTTAATTTGGTCTTTGTTAATACTGTTTGTCGGGCACGTTATGCTTAGGTACACGGCCTTCGGCAGGCAGGTTTTAGCGACAGGCGGGAACCCCATTGCCGCACGATATTCCGGTGTCCCGACGGATAGGATTAAAGTATATTGTTTCTTGTTGAGCGGCGCGGCTGGCGCTTTAGCTGGTTTGCTTTATTCCGGCATGATGCAGACTGCGCGTTATTCCTTCGGAACCGGTTCGGAATTAGCCGCTATTGCAGCAGTGATTCTTGGCGGGACTAGTCTGTTTGGCGGAAAAGCTACGGTTGTTGGAACATTCGTGGGTGCTCTTCTAATCGGAACAATTAACAACGGTCTTATAATTATGGGACTTGATATCAGCGAACAAAATATGATAGCCGGTGGGCTAATAATTCTCGCAGTAGCTTTTGGGCGGAAACCGGCACTGGCTTCGTGAAAGGAAGCAGGGGCTCTAACCCGAAGATCAGATCCAACACGCTTTGACATCTTGAATTTATGGTATTGGGTAACGGCACAACTTTGTTGATTTTAGTCCTCGCCAATTCCGGGTCCGAACTCACAACAGCACTTAAGGCCAATTGAATGGTGATGTCACAAGCAATGCCGTCAATAGGCATGAGCCCCAAAACCAAATCGGGCGCCCAGAAAGAAGATAGGTCGGACGGCTCAAATATCAGGCGCTCGGCGAGGCTCAGGCATCGCGCCGCGTGGATGTATTATGCCGAGGAAATGACTCAGAACGCCATAGCGGACGCTTTGGGGATTGGGCGCGTCGCCGTCGTTCGGCTATTGGCTGAAGCGCGAGCGCTGAACGAGGTCAAGATCTCGCTTCGCCGCGAATTCGAAACCTTCACGCAGCTTGAAGCCGCGCTTGAAAGGCGCTTTGGACTGAATCGCGCCGTGGTTGCGCCTATATCCTCGTCCCAGGCTGATCCGTCCTATGTTATCGGCGCGGCCACGGGAGGCTTGATTTCAGATATCATCAAACCAGACATGATGTTCGGTGTGGGTTGGGGCCGCACCCTCCTGCGTTCGCTTCCTTTTATAGATGAGGTTGATGTTCCCGGATTGACGGTCGTTTCGCTGCTGGGGGGGATCTCGGCTGTGCGGCAGTACAATCCCACCGAATTTGCCTGGCGTTTCTCGCGGCTGTTCCATTCCGACTGCTATCTTATTGCCGCCCCAGCTCTGGTGGATAGCAAAGAAACCAAACGGGCGCTGATTGACCGCTGCGGCATAGGGCCTGTGTTGGAGCTGGCGCATAAGCTCGACGCAGTTCTCCTCAGTGTCGGGAGTATGTCTGCAAATTCAACGGCGCGGTTGTTTGACGTGTTCACTGAAGAGGACCGGAAACATCTCATAGCGGCGGGTGCGGTGGGTGATCTGCTGTTTAATTTTTACGACAAAGACGGCAGACTGGTCGATCATCCCATCAATGAACGAGTGATGAGTGTCCCGGTTGACCAATTGCAAAGTGTCCCGCTTCGCATTTTGACTTCGGGAGGGGCGGATAAACCATCAGCACTCATCGGCGGATTGAGATTGCTCAAGCCGCACATATTCATCACCGATGAAGCAAGCGCCCAGAAATTGCTTGACGAAACGTAATTCGATCTACGGCAACATACCCGCAAATTCCGCATAGAGCTGCTCCAATGCAGCATCCGCATCCGCGTTGTGCACTTTACCGATTAATGTTGGAAAAGTTACCGCAACCATCTGAATGGCACCCTCCAAGCATTCTTCAGGATTCGTATCGGGGCTAAGTGAATATGCTGTCGCCGCCAGACCTACACAGAAAGCTGCGAAAGCATTCGGATTTTCGGCCACAGGATGATTTAAATTGCTTGGGCTCCTATCAAGAAAGCGAACCGGTCCTGCACTGATAGCGGCTAACGTTGCCAGAGAGAAAAACTTGGCAACTGTATGATTCGCTTTCACGTTGAGCTTCCGGGCGGCAATAGAGTAGTAATGCTCGCAGATATAGGCATTTTCGACCCCGCAAGCCCTCAGTATTGACTTGGTGAGAGCATAATAGTCCGACTGAAATCGTGCTGAAAAAACGCTTCGTTGCTGGCAAGCCTGCAGTGTTATAAGGTCATCCAGAGCATCAGAGACCGAAACTCCATTCAGCCCGGCTGACTCAAGATTTGTTAAAACGCCGCCTTCCAGAGTTGACATAACATTGTCAGCGAACACACCAATCTGCGTTCTCGATAGCACGCCTGGCAGCGCTGACGATCGCAAAGAATGGCGAACGGCAAATCTAGCTCCACGCAGGGTGTCTTTGACAAGTGTTCTGAGTTCAGGTGGTAGCATTGGGTCTCCTGGCCTGGTTTAGTTTCAATGCAACTTCGCCTCCCGGTTTACGAGGCATGCATGGAGCCCGGTGAAAGTCTCCACGGCAATTTTTTTGTTATCTTACTCCAACGATAGCGGGTACAATTGCATCTGCAAATTACTTTTTGTGCTGAATATGCTGACAGTCGACGTTCGAAATTATTTGGGTTAGAATTACACCGGTAAAGGTTGAAACGATGCCTCACCTCGATCTGATTCATCCTGTAAATGTCGAAAATGTGCCTGACTTGGTGCATAAAGTACGTCATTTAAGATTTTTTACGAAACATGTCGCACATGGCGTAAGGTCTATAGGGGATAATGATGCATTAAATGCGCATTTCGATCAAAATAAATCGGCGCGTGTATTTGTAGATTGGGTGCAGCACGTCAATCAGCAAAAAAACTGTGCTAGCGTAAATCGTCGTGATTACATCGCCTTTTCTGCAGGGACTCTCTTAACTCAGATGCTCACCCAAAAGGCTATCGAAACAAAGCCTCAGCTTGGTTTGAACGCTGCCAGCAATACTCCACTCGATGCTATTACATCCTTCTGGCCGGAGGGCTTCATCGGGCTTTCCTATTGTTTGACGGTACTCGAAGCCATCTATCATCAGGAGGGGCTGGAGCCCTTTAAATTACATCCCTCAGCCCACGACTTAAGGGCTTGGTGGTCGTTCAAAGAGAATTTCGGTGAAAATCCGTGGATTGCAATTGCCTACCTCGATTACTTTATCGGTCAACGGCCAAATTGGGAAAACCCGTCCTTGGCTGCTTATCGTCCGGCAATTCAGAAACTGTCTGGCCCGGAGCATCTGAGCGGCAGGTCTGTATAAGAAGCCCTAAACGGTGCAAAAAGGTAAGTTCCCGAAACCCGGAGTGTGCCAGGTTTCGTGCGCGAGCGACGCGTGAGGTGCTTTCATGAAAATTGCTGGGATTAACCGACAATTTCGGACAGGCACTTTTTTGCCCGCAAAATGAGCGAGGAACTCATACTGAATTCCGTTAAACCCATTTTTACGAATTCCGGAATGAGGTCTACGCGACCGGCGGCTTCACCGCACATTCCAACCATGATTCCTGCATCGCACCCAGCTTTTGCGACCATGGTTATAGCCCGCATTACGGCAGGATTTGATGCATCATCTAAATGAGCGATCGCAGAATTAAGCCTGTCAGCTGCCATGACATATTGGGTAAGGTCATTGGTGCCAATCGAAAAAAAGGCAGCCTCTTGCGCCAGTTCGGGCGCGATGAAGACGGCGGCTGGCGTTTCGATCATGACGCCGAGTTCAAA
>JANXSV010000147.1 GCA_025356505.1 Methylovirgula sp. | reverse complement strand
CATCCGGCGCGACAGGAATGCCCTCAGCGAAGAGTGCTCCTTCAAGCTGTCCTCGCCAAGTGAAATCAGCCGTTGTGAAACGATATCATCATAAGCGGCGCTGGCCCGGAAGCGAAAATTTGCACTTGCACTGTCTGCTTCAAGCTGTGCGGATAAACTAGTGAGTTCGTCCAGCAAGGCACGGTCGGCAGCCAGACCACCGGTTTTCGTCATCGAGCGGACGATCCGCGTTAGCGAATCTTCGACATCCTGGACGGCGGGGCTGAGCCTATGCGCTTCCGGCAATCCTAACAGCGCCAGAGTGCGGTAGGTTTCAACTTCCAACAAGCGCTGCGTCAAAGCGCCGGCGCGATAATTGGTCATGCCGCTGTCCGCGACCAGAATGCGGACGAAGCCGTTATCCTGCTTGGAAAAATCTGTCGCGATGATGGCTTTGTCGTTGACTGCCTTGCTGGCGGCGAGACTCAGAGGATCGAACAGAGATTCAAGGCCGCCATCCACTTCGCCAGCATGGCTGACCAGATGCAAGTCGACCGAGACCAGATGCGGGCCGGGCTGCGGAAGATATCGTGTAAAGGACAAGATGCTTTGCGGCGGCGGCACGAATGCCCCCGCGCTTGCGCCATCACAGCCGAAAGTGTAAGTGCAAAATTCGGCATGCAGCTCGAAACGCAGGACAAACTGGCCAAATTCAACACGGTGATGCCGCGCGCCATCTTTAGAGGCTGGAATGTTGCGGGATATGCAAAAGTCCTGCAGGGCCTTTACAGCGCGCGCTGCTGCCGCTGCATCCACCATAAATGCAAAGTGGAGCATACGGCGCGGCGATTTCACTAGATGAAACGGCCGGGCATGGACTTCCCCTAGAACGATATCGCGAAGGGGATGAGCTTCGAGCGGAGGAAAGTGCATCATTCCAGACATAAACTGCATTCCGCGTGATTTGGCCGCACCAGCGAACCAGCAGCCGTAAACAGGCTTTGAGATGTATCAACACTACTTGCAGCCATGCTTAAACGCTAGCATAACAGTCACACGATAGATACGAGGCGCAATGTCACCCGGAAGCGAAAGTTTAACATCTGTGAAAACCAAACCGAAAGTGGGACTTTTTGCGACATGTCTGGTGGACCTCATGCGCCCGAGCATCGGCTTTGCCGCAGTAAAGCTGCTCGAAGATGCCGGGTGCGAGGTCAGCGTTCCGTCCCAGACCTGTTGCGGACAGCCGGCCTACAATTCCGGCGATCGCGCCTCGACCAAGGCTATTGCGATTCAGGTTATCAAGGCGTTTGAAAATGTCGATTACGTGGTCGCGCCGTCCGGCTCCTGCGGCGGGATGCTCGCGAAACACTATCCTGAATTGTTCGAAGACGATCCTAACATGCGTGGTGCTGCTCAGGCTTTCGCTGCCAAATGTCATGAACTTATAAGCTTTTTGACAGACGTGATGTTTGTGTCCTCTGTGGACGCCAGCTATCCGGCAACGGCTACCTATCATGATTCCTGTTCCGGGCTGCGGGAAATGGGCGTGCAAAGCCAGCCCCGCAAGCTGTTAGCCAGCGTCAAAGGCCTGACATTGAAAGAAATGCCCGAGAATGATGTCTGCTGCGGGTTTGGCGGGACATTCGCCGTGAAATACAGCGAAATTTCGGATTCAATCGTCTCCAAAAAGACCGAAAACATCGCCGGATCCGGCGCGGATCTGCTACTTGCGGGCGACCTTGGTTGCCTGATGAACATGGCGGGAAAGCTATCGCGGCAGGGTTCGAAGGTGCAAGTTCGTCATGTCGCCGAAGTTCTCGCAGGAATGAGCGATATTCCGCCTATCGGCGCGCCGCAGGGAGGTTCAAAATCATGAATGCGCACTCCACCACCCCGCAGTTCAAAACCAACTCGCATGAAGCGCTTGGCGACGTTCAATTGCAGAAGGCTTTGGGTAATGTCCGTGTCGGCTTCATCGAAAAGCGTGCAAAAGCCGCCGCTGCTTTACCGGAATTCGAAGAGCTGCGCGATGCGGCGCGCGACATCAAAAACCACACGCTCGCCCATCTCGACCTTTACCTTGAGGCCTATGAGGCCAAGGTGAAAGAGGCCGGTGGCCATGTACACTTCGCCCGTACACCTGAAGAAGCCAATGCGCAGATCATTGAAATCTGCCGCAGCCGGGCTGCCAAAACCATCACCAAAGGCAAGAGCATGATCTCGGAAGAGATCCATCTCAACGACGCACTGATCGCCGCCGGAATTGATCCTGTTGAAACTGATCTGGGTGAATATATCATCCAGCTGCGCGGAGAAATTCCGAGCCATATCATCGCCCCCGCTGTGCACCTCAATGCGTCGCAGGTGGAGCAAGACTTCAGGCGGGTGCATACGCATCTGGACGCGAACAGGGATCTGAGCCAGCCTGTGCAACTTCTCACCGAGGCGCGCGGCGTGCTGCGCGATAAGTTCCTCGCGTCAGATATCGGTATTACAGGAGCCAACTTCCTGATTGCCGAAACCGGCACGTCGATCATCGTGACCAACGAAGGCAATGGCGATTTGACTCAGCTTTTGCCCAAAGTGCACATCGTCGTGGCCAGCCTGGAAAAGCTCGTGCCCACGCTTGAAGATTCCGCGCAAATATTGCGAGTATTGGCCAGATCGGCAACAGGGCAGGAGTTTTCGGTTTACACCACGCTCTCCACCGGTCCGCGCCGGATTGGCGATGTCGACGGGCCTGAAGAATATCATGTCATTCTCCTCGACAACGGCCGCTCAAATATGCTCGGCACCGAATTCGAGGATATGCTGCGCTGCATTCGCTGTGGAGCCTGCATGAACCATTGTCCGGTTTATCATGCAGTCGGCGGCCATGCTTACGGTTGGGTCTATCCGGGGCCTATGGGCGCGGTTCTAACTCCGAGCCTTATCGGTGTTGCGGAAGGCGGTAATTTACCAAACGCCTCGACCTTTTGCGGCCGGTGCGAAAGCGTGTGTCCTGTGCGGATACCCCTGCCGAAATTAATGCGGCACTGGCGTGAAAAAGAATTTGAGCGGAATCTGTCTCCGGCGACAGTGCGCTACGGCATCGGCGTCTGGGCATTTTTTGCCAAACGACCCTTGCTGTACCGGCTCGGCACTGGACTAGCCATGCGCGCCATGGCAT
>JANXSV010000134.1 GCA_025356505.1 Methylovirgula sp. | reverse complement strand
CGCATTTCCTATGCTACGTCAACAGCCCTGCTTGAAGATGCCTGCCAGAAAATTCAGCGCTTCACCGCCAGCCTGTCCTGATCTACCGGTAAGCGCCCTCCCTGTTTGAACAGGGAGGGGCAGGATTGTGAGCGCCGCTCCGGCTCCCTGCTCTAAATACGTTCACACTTGTTTGCGGAGCAACGGGTGGAGCGGCGCATCGTGCGGGTGCAGCAGATAGCGCCGCACGATTTCGCCATAGCCCTGATAGACGAGGCCGCCGTTTTCCTGCAACAGCCGCGTGCGGTTCTCTCGATACCATGCGGGAATGGCATACCATGGCATAGTCGGGTCTTCGTGGTGCGCACAATGAAGATTATTGAACAGAAACAACCATCCAAAAATTCCGGCGTTTTCAACAATCGCCGTCCGCTCTTTTTGCGCATCTG
Source organism: Methylovirgula sp. (assembly GCA_025356505.1). Lineage (GTDB taxonomy): Bacteria > Pseudomonadota > Alphaproteobacteria > Rhizobiales > Beijerinckiaceae > JANXSV01. The sequence goes on along the minus strand of JANXSV010000134.1, from coordinate 7,738 downwards.
CGGCGCGATGTTCAGCAAAGGAGCGCAGCAGCATCAACGATGTCGCAGGGTAAACCACACATAGCAAGTAGAAGCCGAGATTGATTTGGCAAACATATAATAGCCAGAACAAAATCAAGCCTGTAGGCACCACATGCGAAACCCACGAGCCGCGCGCCGCGATTGATTTCGATCTAAGCGCCCGCATTTCCGCCCCGATAAAACGCGGAATAATCCACAGCGGCCCAAGCACCATCCGGCCCAGCAAAGTCGTTTGCGCCTGCACAAGCCGCACCTGCAACGGGCTCAGCGCTTGCCATTGTTCCTCGCTCCAATAATAGCTTTCCGGATCGTCAAACGGGTCCGTCAACCTCTCATCGCGGTGGTGCAGCAAATGCGTCAGCCGGTAGGTTTCATAAGGCAGCCAGAGAATGAACGAGAACGACGCGATACAACGGTTCACCTGCCGCCAACGCGTCGGGTGACCGTGCAAAATCTCATGCTGTAAAGACGTCTGCCAAGCCACCAGCCACACTGCCGCCGGGGCAAAAATCCACCACGGCATATCGGCTTGAAAAAAGGTCACTCCCAGCCAGGACCCATAAACGCCGACCATGAGGCATACCGTTGGCCATTCCACGCTCTGGCGCGATTTCACTGTAGTCGGGGCGCGCAAACTTCGGATTCCTTCCGCTGTGATCACTATTTCGGCTGTTCTGACGCTAGGCGATTTGCATTTGTCCAAGAACTGCGAATATCTTCAAAAGCTGGCTGTGACTCATATGAAATTTATGTCCCGAAACGAATGCGTGTTATGGACAAGAACGACAAACTAATGTCCGATAAACCAACCCAATCAACCATGGCAGATGTTGCCCGGCTCGCGGGGGTCTCGGCCATGACCGTGTCCCGCGCTCTGCGGCCAAACTCCGCCATAGCCGCGCAAACCCGCGCCCGAATTTTTAAGATCATTGAAGACATTGGCTATGTGCCTGATATGACCGCGGGCGGCCTATCGTCGCGCAAATCCGGCTTTATCGCGGCCCTTGTCCCCACCATCAACAATTCCAATTTTGCCGATACCGCCAGAGGCCTCACCGAAGTTCTCTCGGCGGCGGGCTTGCAACTTTTACTCGGCTACACGGATTACTCGCTCGAGCGCGAAGAGGCGCTGATTGAGGCCATGCTGCGCCGCAGGCCCGAAGGCGTCATGCTCACCGGCAGCATTCACACAGAGCGTACGCGCCACCTGCTCAAAAACGCTCATATTCCGGTGGTCGAAACCTGGGATTCGCCCAACGACCCGATCAATCACATGGTAGGTTTTTCCAACGCCGAGGCCACAAAGGCCATGGTCCACCATCTCCATGCGCGCGGCTATCACGAAATCGGCTTTATTGGCGGCGGCAGCACTGAAGACACGCGCGGTTCGGATCGGCTGGCGGGGTATCTGGCCGCCGTTGCCGAACTCAATCTGCCTGCCGGGCGCGTCATCACCTATGGTCTGCCACCCATCTCCATCGAACATGGCGGCGAAGCCTTGAGCATGCTGATTGCTGCGTGGCCAAATGTGGATGCTGTCGTTTGTGTGTCGGACCTGTCGGCGTTTGGCGCGTTAAGCGAGTGCCATCGGCGCGGTCTCAAAGTGCCTCAAAATATAGCCATTGCTGGATTTGGTGATTTTGATCTCTCGCGCTGGTCGTGGCCAAAACTCACCACAGTGTCCGTGAACGCGATCGAGATAGGGCGCCGGTCCGGGTCCATTTTGCTTGAAGCTTTGAAAGCGCCGTCTGCCTACAACCAAATTGATCGCGTTGCCTTCTCCATCATCCAACGTGAAACCACTTAGTGTTCGGGGTTAAAATTATTCGCCGCCCTGCCGGTGACACCAGTTGCACAAGCCGAAATATGCGGCTACGTTATCGATAACAAGCGGCAACCACCAGCATCGCTGCACCAAAAAAAGCCGTTGAGGGAGAGATTTTTTGGCGTCATCCGTCCGATCCACAGCCCTTGAGCCGACCTCGGGCGAGCTTAAAGCGCTGAGCGGCTTTGAAAAGGTGAAGCGCCTGTTGCCAACTTACGGCCTGGTGATCTTGACCCTGGGTCTTGGCCTGCTTTTTTCCATACTGCTGCCCGATACATTTCCCACCCTGCTCAACCTGCGATCGATCATCTCGGATAAAGCCATCATCGCCATCCTGTCCCTTGCGGCAATGATCCCGATGGTGACGGGCAAAATTGATCTTACCATCGGCTACGGCATCGTTTTATGGCACATTCTAGCCATATCGCTGCAAACCATGTTCGGAATTCCTTGGCCCGTTGCAGTGCTTATCGTGCTGCTCTTGGGGGCCGGAGTTGGCTTTCTCAACGGGCTTCTAGTCGAAGTTGCCCAGATTGACAGCTTCATCGCCACCCTCGGCACCGGAACAATCCTGTACGCCTTGGCCATGTGGCACTCGAAAGGCCGCCAGGTTATCGGCATCCTTCCTGATGGTTTTCTCAATCTAACTTCCAATGAATTCTTGGGCGTGCCCCTGCCGATCACCGGCGTCTACGTCTTGGTGCTGGCATTTGCCCTTTGGGCCGCGCTAGAATACATGCCGCTCGGCCGCTATTTCTACGCCATTGGCGCCAATCCCAAGGCGGCCAGCCTGAATGGCATTCCTGTACAAAAATATACCATGCTCGCCTTCATCGCCTCCGGCACACTGTCCGCGCTGGCTGGTGTGTTGCTGGCCTCGAAGCTGCGTATCGGGCAGGCCAGCGTTGGTCTGGAATTTTTGTTGCCGGCGCTTGTGGGAGCCTTTCTCGGCTCAACAACCATAAAGCCGGGGCGCGTCAATGTATGGGGCACCATGATTGGCGTCACCATTCTCGCCATCGGAATTTCCGGCATTCAACAATTCGGCGGATCTTTCTGGGTGGAGCCAATGTTCAACGGCTGCACTCTTCTGATCGCCATAGGTATTGCGGGATATGCGCAGCGCAAACGCATATCCGCAATTAAGGCAAGCTCTGCAAAACCGGCTGAAACAAAGCCAGCAGAGAGCAAACCGGCGGTCTAACCCGCCATTTAGGGAGAGAAAAATGTTGAAACTCATGTTTATCGGAGCGGTCAGCGCTTTGGCACTGACCTGTTCCGCCAAGGCCGATGAATTCACCGACATGGCGACAAAAGCCGCGAAAGCCGCAACGGCGCGGGCCGACAAATGGGACGGCCCGACCTCCGGCCCAAAGGCAGCGGCTGCTAAAAAGATCGTATTCGTCGCCGGTGACTTGAAAAACGGCGGCATCTTGGGCGCGTCTGAAGGCGTAAAGGAAGCTGCCGCTGCCATCGGCTGGACAGCTTCCGTCATCGACGGCCAGGGTTCTGTATCGGGCCGCACGGCTGCCATGGGTCAGGCCATGACCTTGAAGCCGGATGGCATTGTTGTCGGCGGTTTTGACACAAAAGAACAGCAAGTTGTATTTGATGCCGCCGCCAAGGCAGGCATCCCAGTGGTTGGTTGGCACTCCGGCCCGAAACCCGGCCCTGAGCCTGAGGCTGGCATTTTCGCCAATGTCACCACCAATCCGCAGGATGTCTCCAACACCGCCGCCTATCAGGCCATTGCTGACTCAAACGGCAAAGCCGGTGTGGTTATATTCACCGATACGCAATATGAAATCGCCGTGTTCAAGGCGCGCGCCATGGAAGCTGTGATCAAGAAATGCGCCGGTTGCACGGTTCTGGAATTTATTGACTCGCCTATTGCAGAATCTTCCAACCGTATGCCACAGCTCACCACCACGCTGCTGCAGAAATACGGCGACAAGTGGACCTATTCGTTGGCGATCAACGATCTTTATTTCGACTTCATGGGTCCATCCTTGTCGGCCGCCGGCAAAAAGGGTGACGGTTCGCCAAAGGCGATTTCAGCCGGTGACGGTTCGGAATCCGCCTATCAGCGCATCCGTGCCAAGCAATATCAGGCTGGCACTGTGCCGGAGCCTTTGAACATGCAGGGCTGGCAGCTGATCGATGAACTCAACCGCGCCTTTGGCAAGGCCGAATGGTCAGGCTATATTTCCGGCATCCATCTGGTGACTGCCGATAACGTCGCCTTCGACGGCGGTGCCAAAAACGTGTTTGACCCGGACAACGGCTATCGCGATCAATACAAGAAAATCTGGGGCAAATGAGCCTTTGAAGCAAAAGGGCGGTCAATAGGCCGCCTTTTTTATGCCCGGTTATATACATCCTCGATGCGGATAATGTCATCTTCACCCAAATATGACCCGACCTGAACTTCGATCAGCTCAAGATCGATCTTGCCGGGATTGATCATCCGGTGGGTGCAACCGATAGGCAGATAAATCGACTCGTTTTCGTGAACGAGAATCACCTCCTCATTGCGGGTGACTTCTGCGATGCCCTTCACCACAATCCAATGCTCGGCGCGGTGGAAATGCTTTTGCAACGAGAGCGCGCCGCCCGCCTTCACCACGATGCGCTTGACCTGATAGCGCGCGCCATTGTCGATGCTCTGGTAATAGCCCCAAGGCCGATACATGCGTCGATGCTCCACTGCCTCTTTGTGGCCGCGGGCTTTGAGTTCATCAACCAGCTGCTTCACCTTATCCGCCTGCGACTGATGCAACACCAAGACCGCATCTGCGCTGGTAACCACAATCACATCTTCCATACCCACAACGGCGGTTAAGATCTCGTCAGAACGGACATGGACATTTTTGCTGCCCATCACCACGCCGCGCCCGCGCACAGAATTGCCATCGTCATCACGGTCCGAAAGCTCCCAAACCGACGTCCAGCTTCCGACATCGGACCAGCCCATGTCAGCCGGTATCACCGCCGCATGTTTTGTTTTCTCCATCACCGCATAATCGATTGAGGTTTTCGGACTTTTCGCAAAAGCGTCCTTGTCCAAAACCAGAAACTGCAAATCCTGTTTTGCCAGCTTCACGGCCTCATGGGCGGCAGACAAAATCTCCGGCACGAAGTTCTCTAGTTCACGCTGCATTGCCGAGGCGCGGAAAATGAAATTTCCCGAATTCCACAAATAGCCCTGTTTGACATAATCCGCAGCCACTTCTGCGTTAGGCTTCTCAACGAACGCCTCAATCTTACGCACAGCCAAGCCCTGCGTCACCGAGGCACCGGGCCTTATATAGCCATAGCCGGTTGCCGGATGTGTGGGCGTCACGCCAAAGGTCACAATTTCGCCGTTCCTCGCTGCTTGCGCAGCCTCGCCGCACAAGCGCACAAAAGCCGCCGGATCACCAATCACGTGATCAGCCGCCAGAACAGCCACAATCGTATCTGGAGAGCGGGCAGCAGCCAACTCCACTGCCACCGCGACCGCCGCAGCCGAATCCTTGCGCATTGGCTCCAGCACGATCGTTGCAGAGAGGTTCATCGCCGATACCTGTTCTGCAGCGCGAAAGCGGTAGTCCAGATTGGTGATGACGATTGGCGGTTCAAACACGGTATCATCAGCGATAATTTTCAGAATATTCTGAAACGTCGATGTTTCACCAATCAGCGGAATGAACTGCTTGGGCAGGCTCTCGCGAGACTCAGGCCATACCCGGGTGCCCGAACCGCCACACATAATTACCGGAAGAATTTTTGTCATGACACCCTTCAAAGCAAATCTAACGCTGTCAGCCATACACTGAACATGTGGCCACAAGGTTACACCGCTTTGAAGGCTCCGTCTGCAACGGGGTTACGAGAAACCCTATCGAAACCAGCGCGATCGCTTCATATGGTTATTGCCGCATTCTGCTCCCTGATGGATCAAAAGCCGCGCCCTCCAGCCGCGTTGCAGATCGGCGCTGCCCCAGAATTTCAATTTCGAACTCCGTCTCCAGCGCGAGCTCCTTGGGAATATATCCCATCGCCAGCGATGTCTGCACGGAATGGCCGTAGCCCCCCGATGTGACCCAGCCAACCACCTTGCCCCGATGCCACACAGGTTCATCGCCAAAAGCGTCCGCATCGGACTGAACCGCGAAAGTCACCAACCGAAGCGCCCCGCCGCTTTCACGCTCCGCAACCGCAGCGGCGCGTCCGATAAAAGCCTGCCGTTTAACATCCACAAAGCGCCCCAGCCCAGCCTCAAGCGCGCCGTAAATTGGGCGGTACTCGCGTGCCCAGGTTCCGAAGCTTTTTTCGAGCCGCATCGCGTTCAGTGCCCGCCCGCCAATCAGCTTGATGCCGAACGGCTCTCCCGCACTCTTGAGCAAAGTGTACAGCGCGCGTTGATAATCAGACGTGACCCAGATTTCGTAACCAAGATCACCGGTGAATGAAACGCGCCCGACATAGGCGGGAATCATGCCGATATCCATCTTCCGGAATGACAAAAACGGGAAATTTGCCGAAGCGAGATCGTCAATCACCAGCGTCTGCAACAGCGCGCGGGATTTGGGCCCGGCAACCGAAAATCCGGTATATTCCATGGCGCATGGCCGTATCGACACGCCGCTCGACGGCGCATGGCGCTCGAACCAGCGCCGGTAATAATCCTCAGCCGAATAGGTGCCGACAACAAAGAAATGATCCTCCGCGAGACGCCCGATGGTGAAATCACCGATCAACTTGCCAGCCTCATTCAACATGGGCGTTAAAACCATTCTGCCGACCGCGGGCAGCTTATTGGCCATAACCTTGTCGAGGAACGCGGCAGCTTGGGGGCCGCTCACATCAAAATTGCCGTAATTCGTGATTTCCAAAAGCCCGACGCCATTGCGCACAGCAGCGACTTCCGCGCCGACATGTTCATGCGCATTTGAACGCAAATAAGTCACGTCTTCAACCGGCGCACTGCCTTCGGGCGCAAACCACAATGCGTGTTCAAGGCCGCAATATTCGCCAAAAACTGCATTTTCGTGCTTGAGCAGGTCGTAAACCGGCGATGTGCGCAGCGGCCGCGCCGCTGGAAGATCCTCGTTCGGATAGCGAATCGAGAAGCGACGCGAATAATTTTCCTTCACCTTGGCATTGGTGAACGCAAGCGTCGCCCAGCTCCCGTATCGTGCCACATCCATGCCCCAAACATCGAAGCCCGGATCACCATTGACCATCCAGTTCGAAAGCGCCAGACCAACACCTCCGCCCTGCGAAAATCCAGCCATGACACCGCAAGCCACCCAATAATTACGCAGGCCGCGCACCGGACCGATCAAAGGATTACCGTCCGGCGCAAATGTGAACGGGCCGTTGATGACCTTCTTGATGCCTGCTTCACCAATCGCCGGGAAGTGGTCGAACCCGACCTCGAGAGAAGGCGCGATGCGATCAAGATCATTCGGCAAAAGATTTTGGCCGAAATCCCACGGTGTTTCGCGCTCGCTCCAGGCCTTACCGGCGCGTTCATATGTGCCCAGCAGCACCCCGCCGCGCTCCTGCCGCGTGTAAATTTCGCCCTCAAAATCGATGCAATGCACCAGTTCTTTAGTGCGCCCCTTCAACATATCGAGGTCTTCGGTGATGAGATACTGATGCTCCATCGCCAGAATCGGCAATTCCAGCCCCACCATGCGCCCCACTTCGCGCGCCCACAGGCCGCCGGCGTTTACAACATGATCGGCGTGAATGTTTCCCTGATCGGTGATCACATCCCAGGTGCCATCCTCGCGCTGTGTCAGGTCTTTGACGCAGGTGCGAAGCTGGATGGTTGCACCGCCAATCTGGGCGGATTTTGCATAGGCGTGGGTCACACCATAGGGGTCGACATGCCCTTCAACC
>JANXSV010000105.1 GCA_025356505.1 Methylovirgula sp. | reverse complement strand
CGACGTTTTTGGCTGCAAGATCATTCAAAATTATACATGCGGCGAAATCGGCTACCTTGCCCTGCAATGCCCCACTTGCACCAATCTGCATGTGCAGTCGGAAGTGGTCTATCTCGAAATCCTCGACGCCGAAAACAAACCCTGCGCGCCTGGAGAAATTGGCCGCGTGGTCGTCACCCCGCTGCACAATTACGCGATGCCCCTTTTGCGTTATGAGTTGGGAGACGAAGCGGAAGCGGGCGGGCCATGTGGCTGCGGACGTGGACTTCCGGTGATGACCCGAGTCGTCGGGCGTACCGAGGACTATCTCACCCTGCACTCGGGCCGTCGCCGCCGCGTCAACATCAATCACTACCGGCTCTCATCGATAAGTGCGGTGCGCGAGTTTCAATTGGTGCAAAACAGTCTGAGTGAAGTCGAACTCAAACTGGCTTTGTCGCGCCCTCTAACGCCCGACGAACTCACCGTAATCAACACTATTCTTGACCGGGAAACCGAAGGCTTGTTTGAAACCCGACTTACCTATCATGACGCTCTGCCTAGAACTTCGACAGGGAAACTCCGCGCATTTATCTCGCACTTAACATGACTTTTCGACGCTTAACGTGACTCTTCCACCTGCCGCATCATTTTAGCGGCTGACGTCGGCCGCAGCCGCCTCAAGCAACCATTCGCGAAACGCCACAATTTTCGCCGAGCGCATCCTGTCTTTGCGGCACACAAAATAATAGCCGTAGGGCGTGTGCAGGTTGAGCGTGAATGGCGCCACCAGCCGTCCCGCTTCCATCTCACTTGCAGCAATCGCTCGCGTCATCAGGGCAACGCCCTGCCCGCCTGCCGCCGCCTGCAGCGCCATGGACATCTGACTGAACCAAACGCCCCGGTCTGCATCAACCTCCGGCGCATTGGCAGCGCGCAGCCATGTTTCCCAATTTGGCCAAGTATCAAAATCGGCGTTCCACTCGAGATGCAGCAGCGTGTGCTTTGCCAAATCCTGCGGAGTGTGAATAGCGTTTGGCCCTTCTAGTAAGGCCGGAGCACAAACGGGAAACAAATCTTCCTCGAACAAGAGCGTCGCATGCAAGTCCGGAAAGTGCCCGTCGCCCCAGCGGATCATCGCATCCACGTTATCGCGCCATAAATCCCGCATCTCCAGCGTGGCATCCAGCAAGACATCCATATCCGGATGGCGCTTTTTGAATGCGCCGATCCTGCCAACCAGCCATGTTCCGGCAAAGCTCGGCGAAGAACTGATCACCAACCGGTTGCGCGCAACCGCATCGCGCATGCGGCGGGAGGCGCGAAACAGCAAATCGAACCCGCCGCGCAAATCGCCCAAGGCCGCCTGCGCCGCTTCGGTCAGCGCCAAGCCGCGTCCGTTGCGCTGCACAAGTTGGGTGCCCAGCTCCTCTTCAAGCAGCCGCACCTGCTGAGCAACGGCAGCCTTGGTCACGCTCAATTCCTGCGCGGCAGCCGAAAAACTCAGATGCCGGGTCACCGCCTCGAAGGCGCGTAATCCGTTAAGGGATGGTAAACGATCACTCACATTCATCGTATAGTTTTTCTTTATTCACAATTCAGGAAGCTTGCCTCGATTTAGCCCATATTTCGAGTATAAAGGCAAAAATCTAATCGAGGTTTAAGTCATGTCGCACATTATTTCATCAAAATTCCACGCTTCTTCGTCAATGGCTTCTTCAATCGTTAAGATGATGTTAAGCTTTTCTGACCGTGCAAACCGTTACGCAGATGCGCATGCCGCACGCGCACGCTTCGCCAATTTGAAAAGCCGCCACCTCGCCGATATCGGTTTGACAAGCGCTGACCGCGATTACCGCATCACCCGCAGCTGATCTCCCCCTGTTTGCTGCAGGTGCGAAGGCCGAAGCCATGAGCTTCGGCCTTTTCTTTTGGGTGCTATGACAATCCGCGTCCTTTAGCGGGAAAGTTGGCACAGCTTATATTCCGCATTGAAACGGAAATCGACTACGGGCAATATCGCGCCATGTACCGTTTGATGCTTTTGCGCCATGCCAAAGCCGTGGGCCCGTCTGCGGACGATTTTGCCCGGCCTCTTGCTGCGCAAGGCCGCGATGAAGCCCGCGCCATGTCCGCCTATCTCACCACACATCTGTTGATCGCGGACTTGGCGCTTGTATCGGACGCTGTGCGCACCCGCGAAACCGCAGAACTGGCCTTGCATGGTAAAGAGCCTGTCGCAACCCGGTTTGACCATGCGCTTTACACCGCCACCGCTGACGCTTTGCTGGAACGCATCCGTCAAACGCCGCAAACCGTCCGCACGCTTGTTGTGGTCGGGCATAACCCAACAGTGCATGAGTTGGCTCTTTTGCTCACCGGCTTTGGAGATCGCTATGCGGCGCAGCTTCTGGCGCAGGGTTATCCGCCCTGCGGCCTTACGGTATTCGATTTTGACGTCGATTCTTGGAGCGATATCGCGCCCCATGGCGGTCGGCTTGAACGGTTTGTTGTGCTTGAGGCCCCCTAGCCGCCTCTTTCAAAGCGGCGATCCGATCCCCACATATCTGCCGACCATGAACGCCGGAGCCTCTTTTGTCTTTTTTTGATGACCTCGCCCATGAGGCCCGCATCGCCGCCATGAGCGTGATGGATTATGTATCCGGCACAGGGCTGCGCCTGGGTGTGACTGGTCTTTCGCGCGCCGGAAAAACAGTCTTCATCACCTCTCTGGTGCAAAATCTTATCCGCCACAGCAATTTGCCGGTTTTACGGGTCCATGCCGAAGGCCGCCTCACCGGCGTCAGCCTGCAACCCCAGCCGGATGACGCCATCCCCAGATTTGCGATTGAGGATCACCTCGCTGCCCTGCAAGGCATTTCGCGCCATTGGCCGGAGTCGACGCGCCGTATTTCAGAATTGCGTCTGACGCTTGAATTTGAGCGCAAAAGCGGTTGGCGCTCAGGCCCCGCTTCACTCACCATAGATATCATCGATTATCCAGGCGAATGGCTGCTCGATCTTCCGCTTCTTTCCAAAACCTACCAGCAATGGTCGGCAGAAACCCTCGATAAGGCCCGCGAGCCTGCGCGCGCCGCGCTGTCGTCGCCTTTTTTAGGCTTTGTGGAACAGCTTGATCCAGCCGCGCCCGCCTCCGAAGATACGGCCCGGCAGGCAGCTGAAATTTTCACCGCCTATTTGAAATCCTGCCGCGCGGAAAAATTTGCCCTGTCAACGCTTCCGCCCGGACGCTTTTTGATGCCGGGCGAGCTTGAGGGTTCGCCTGCGCTGACCTTCGCGCCGCTTAATATCGCGCCATTCACCGAAACCGCTGATGGCTCGCTGCATGCCATGATGGAAAGGCGCTACGAGGCCTATAAAAATCAAGTGGTGAAGCCGTTTTTCCGCGATCATTTTGCCCGATTGGATCGCCAGGTCGTTCTTGTCGATGCGCTATCGGCGATCAATTCCGGCCCTGCCGCCATGCGGGATTTGGAAACAGCGCTGGGCGATATTCTGGGCGCTTTTCGTGCCGGACGGTCGAGCGTGCTGGCGACCCTGTTCCGGCCAAAAATCGACCGTATCCTGTTTTGTGCCACCAAAGCCGATCACCTTCACCACACCAGCCACGATCGCCTTGAAGCCATATTGCGGCAAACTGTGGCCCGCGCCATAGCCAAGGCCGAGCATGTCGGCGCATCTGTCGATGTGATTGCGCTGGCCGCTGTGCGCGCCACCCGAGAGGCTGCGATCAAACAAAAAGGCCAGTCGCTCGATGCCATCATCGGCACTCCGGTAGCCGGCGAGAGCGTCAACGGCGATATCTTTGATGGCGCGACAGAAGTGGCGCTATTCCCCGGTTCTCTGCCTGCGGACCCTATGGCGGTGTTTCAGGGTGAAGGCTTGGCCATGCCCGACGGCAGCGCCGATATGCGCTTTATCAAATTCCGCCCGCCGCTCTGGGAACCAGGCGCGCCCTTGCCGCATATTCGCCTCGACCGTGCCATGCAATTTCTGTTTGGCGACAAACTTGAGTAGACCTTCGCGATGACACAGCCCCCCAAACCACAAAAACCCGTCGCCTTTCGCCTCGATGATACGAGGGTCAGCTTTGACGAGCCTGCCCCTATCCAAATTGAGCCGCAGAGCGATGCATTCGCGCCCAAGCTTGACCCGGCTGAACAGGCCGTGGAACGCGCGCTCGATAATATCGTTCCGCGACGCTTTTCCTGGAGTTGGGGCAGTCTGTTTTGGAGCGCGTTCTCCGGTCTGGTTTCTTTGGCAATCGGCCTCTGGATCGAAAACCTTGTCGAGGCTCTGTTTGCGAAAACGCCCGGGCTCGGCTGGCTTGGCGTGGTCTTGGCTGTGCTGGTGGCCGTGTCGGTTTTAGCCCTTTTGATCCGCGAATATTGGGCCATCCGGCGTCAGCGCCGCGTTGCAAAATTGCACGAGGCATTTGCCGCGGCCCATGCGGCCGACGATATGAAACATGGCCGCGCTTTGGTGGCTGAACTGGCCGCGCTCTATGTCTCGCGTCCCGAAACCGCAGCGCAACGCGCCGAGCTTGCGGCACTGTCCAAAGATATCATCGACGGGCGCGATCTGATCAATATTGCCGAAATAAAGCTTATTGTGCCACTGGATGCCCGCGTCCAACGCGAAATTGCCAATGCCGCCAAGCGTGTCTCGCTGGTCACGGCCATAGCCCCGCGCGCATTCATCGACGTGATTTTTGTGGGCGCGCAAGCCGTCCGGCTCATCCGCCGCATTTCCGAAATCTACGGCGGCAAACCCGGCTTTTTCGGCTTTTTCAAACTTGCCAAAAGCGTCGGCACCCATCTCGCGATCACAGGCGGCATGGCGGTGGGCGATAGCTTGATACAGCAGGTGGTTGGCCATGGCATCGCCGCGCGTGTCTCGGCCAAACTGGGCGAAAGCGTGTTGAATGGCCTGCTCACCACCCGCGTCGGCGTCTCCGCTATGTCGGTTTGCCGCCCGATGCCCTTCGCCGCGCGAGCGGCTCCCGGCGTAAAGCAAGTCGCGCCGTTTTTGTTTTCAACCGAGAAATGAAGCCAACCGCCTAGTGAGACACTGGCTGCACTATCTCGCCGGACGACATCCGTAAAACATCGTCTTATGAAGGTTTCGCTGCTCCGTACCTTATGCTTTTGCCCGTTTGCGCCAGAAATTTATGCCAGCCAGGATGATCGCTACCGCAACAATCCACCATTCGGGCCGGAAATCTGTCGTCCAGTCAAAATCATCCGCAAGATGAAAGCCGTCCAGAAAATTGAAATTATTGCCGAGCGTACGAAGCGGTGAAACGCCGTTACGAACATAATACCAGGCCGCTTCGGCAACCGCCATCACCAAGGCCGAAACCACCCCAAGTCCGACGAGGGTCGCAGGCTTGGTGGCGATACCGCGCTTTTGCATTTCTCGATGCAACATCACCACAACATAACACCCGAACACCAACAGCGCGGCGTCGATTACCAGCTTGGACTGGATGAAGTAGTGCAGCAATCCGACGAAAGCGATCGCATAAACCAACTTGTGCAGCTTCGGCCATCTCTCCGGCCCGAGCCGCTTAATCATTTTATCTGTCGAAGTGGCAGCAAGCGCGCCAAGCCCCAATAGCGCGACAAAGCCGATGGTGAGATAAAACCGCGACACTATTTCCGTGACCACCGTCCCGAGGTGCCACTGCTGATCCGCAATATAAAGAATGAAATGGATCAGAATATAAGCAAAGGCGCTCACGCCAAGCATCCGCCGGATGGTCAGCAGCTTCGGATAATCCAATATACGTCGCAGCGGAGTTACGGCCAGGGATGCTATCAGAAAACGGATGCCCCAATCCCCCATTTGGTGAATCGCCATGTTGATCGGCTTTGGCGTGAGCCAGCCCAACGCCAGCTGTGTCGCAACCCAAAGACCTGGCGCAATCATGATTGCCAGC
>JANXSV010000091.1 GCA_025356505.1 Methylovirgula sp. | reverse complement strand
TGTTAGGCTAACCTTTGAGCGCAAATATTGCTGACGCCGTCCCACCTTTCTGGGTCATGTGCAAGACTCAACACTTAAGCGCTTAAACCGTGGCCGTCTCGCGTGAAATTATCCTTGAGTGTTACCAAGTCATCTAGCACTTGCCCATCACTAAAACTCCTAGAAGCAGTTTTGGGCTAGCGCCCTCACCATCGCTCTCAGATGTTCCGCCGCTTTCCGCCGAATTCCCTTGTATTAAAATTGCTCGTTTTCCCGACACGTGCCGATCTGGTATCAGAACCAAAGCGAGCCTCTAGAACCAGAACAGCCCGGACAAGTCGCGAATCGCTAACTTAGGAACCGCCATTTGACCTGTTCAATAAATGGCGCACCCGACAGGATTCGAACCTGTGACCCCTGCCTTCGGAGGGCAGTACTCTATCCAGCTGAGCTACGGGTGCACTACAATTGAAATAGCTCATTAAAATGATACGATCAAGGTTGAAAATGGAAATCGGACCTGCAGTTCACCAACTGTTCAAACAACAAGCGCGTTACTTGGTGTCAGCTTTGCGAAGTTCCGGAAACACCACAGCCCAAAGAGCAACTATGACAACGGTTCCGATTCCTCCCAAAAGGGCAGCCGGCACAGCCCCGAAAAGCGCCGCTGTGATCCCGGACTCAAACTCACCAAACTGATTTGAAGCCCCGATAAATATGAAATTTATAGCTGTCACTCTACCGCGCATCGCGTCTGGAGTGGCGATTTGCACCAGTGTCTGGCGTATCACCACACTTACCATGTCAAACGCGCCCATCAGCACCAAGGCAATAACCGACACGTACACTGATGATGAGACAGCAAAAACGATTGTGGCAACTCCGAAACCCGCCACGCATGCAAACATCTTTACACCGACACGCCGTTTGACTGGCATGAATGACAATATTAAGCCAATCGCAGCTGCGCCCAATGCAGGACATCCGCGCAATAGTCCAAGTCCCGTGGGCCCGACAGCTAAAATATCTCGTGCATAAATCGGCAGGAGAGCAGTCACGCCACCTAACAATACTGCAAATAAGTCTAGGGACAGAGCACCCAAAACCATCTTGTTTGAAAAAACATATTTAGCGCCCGCCAACATTCTTTGAGCAGTTGTCAAGGTTGGATCTGCTGCTTGGATGTGTAACTTTGGAAGGCCGAAGATGGCCGCGGCCGCCACCCCATAAAACGCGGCTGCCAACAAAAATATGAATTTTCCGATAAGAGCGAAAAGAAGGCCGCCAGCAGCTGGACCAGCAATATTAGCAATTTGAAAAGCGGAAGAGCTAACTGCCACAGCGCGCGAAAACTGCTCTTTTTCAACAAGATTGGGCAGGATTGAAGAAAGTGCCGGAGCACTAAACGCTCTACAAATACCTAGTCCCACAAGGCAACCATAAATGGGCAACACACCAAGCGTCGGGACATACGCGAAACCAAACATCGCCAGTGAACATAAAATCTGTCCGAAATTACACAGCCCCGCGATAACTTTTCGATCTTTATGATCCGCCACGTCTCCGGCCAGGGCGGCAAGGAGCAATATCGGCCCAAATTGGGCAAGTCCCACGAAACCCAGGCTCAAAGCGCTCTTGGTCTCCGAGTAAATGAACCACCCGATAGCAATGTCCTGCATTTGCGATGCAAAAGCCATCGCCACTCGGGCACACAAAAACCGCCCTACCATTGGCATTTTGAAAATAGATATCTGATCTTGCATGTGTGAGGCCATATTTGGGTCTTTGATCAGACGAAAGGAAGCTTAAAAAGCGCGACAAACCAAACATTTTGACGAAATATGTGCTGGCAGGGAGCGAAACCTTCGATTCACCGGCCTTAACTAGTATTTAGGGGAAAAGCTTTGAATGTCATATGGGATTGTTTGGCTGGCTTATCGACGGCCGGATTGCTGCTTCCAGAGGGAGTAGCCTACGCGCTGATCGCCGGGGTGGCCCCAGCTCATGCGATTATTGCAGCTCTTTGTGGGCTGGTGGTCTATTCCGCGCTGGGAAAGAGCCGCTTTGCCGTTATTGCCCCAACCTCCTCTTCAGCTGCGATTCTTGCTGCAGCGGTCGGATCCATGACGTTGGAGACGGGCGAACAGCGCCTGGCGGCATTGTCAGCTTTGGTGCTTTTAACTGGACTAATGTTCTTGATCGTATCGGTTTTGAGGCTTGGAAATCTGTCCGGCTTTGTCTCGAGGCCGGTGCTGCACGGCTTCTCCTTCGGTCTTGCTATCACCATTGTCATAAAACAAATGCCCCTGATCTTTGGCGTCGAAGGATTGAGCGGCTCTGTGGGCGCAGTTTCTTTCGGTATTTGGCGGCATTTAGCCGATTGGAACCTGCCAAGTATGGCAATCGGCCTCTCCAGTATAATTTTGCTCCTCCTGCTGAAACAAGTCCGAGCACTGCCCGCTGCCGTTATCGTGTTGGCGCTAGGTACCTCACTTGCTTTTTACATGAACCTATCGAGCTATGGCGTGAAGCTACTAGGTATGATCCAGTTTGACGCGGTGCGGCCTGCCCTCCCGAGTTTGAGCAGTCGAGAATGGCTTAGGCTTATTGAGTTGGCCCCACCATTGGTTCTGATAGTATTTGCGGAGTCTTGGGGTTCAATACGAACTCTTTCTCTTGCCCACAACGACACAGTGAATGCAAACAGGGAGCTGGCAGCGCTCGGAGCTGCCAACGTCGTGTCAGGACTGTTTCAAGGCCTCGCTGTTGGGTCAGGTTTCTCTGCCAGTTCAGCCAACGAAGCCGCTGGCGCATGCAGCAGGTTCGCTGGACTTTTTGCCGCCTTTTCCCTAGCCGCACTCATGCTGTTTGCCTTGCCAGCTTTAGCTTATTTGCCCGAACCGGTGCTCGCCGCAATCGTAGTGTCGGCCCTTACGCACGCCCTCAATCCGCAGCCTTTACTGCGCCTGTGGAAAATTGACCGCGACCAATACGTCGCTCTCGCCGCCGCACTATGTGTTCTCGCTTTCGGGGTGCTGGTAGGTATGATCGGAGCTATTATTTTATCGCTTCTCGCCCTCATAAAACGCCTTACGTCAGCCACAATCACTCAATTAGGCAGACTCGGCGACAGTCACGATTATGTAGACATTTCGCGCTTTCCCGAAGCCGTCTGCGATCCCGAAATCATGATCCTGCGCCCGTCACAGCCGATTTTCTTTGCAAGTGCCGAAACAGTTTTAGGCGCCATTCGGGATCAAATTACAAAATCGAGCCCGAATACCTTAATTATCAGCTTCGAAGAAAGTTCCGATCTCGACAGCACTGCGTTGGACTGTCTAGCCGAATTCAAAAGGCAGATGGATCACTTGGAAGTTGACGTTTACTTCGCTCGGGTCCGTCAAAAAATCAGTGATGCAATATTAAAATATGACGGAGGACTTCTTGCAGACGCCTCTCATCAAACTCAAAGCGTTGCCGATGCCTATACGGCAGCGCGCAACGCAAACGGTCTACGCACCCTTCAAAAATAGCGCAATTGTTAAGATAACGCCGATGCAAACCACGCCAACACGTAACTTCTTTTCATCTACACGCTTCAACATCCAAACGCCTAACTGCCCTCCGATAATTGCTCCACCACCAAGCGCG
Source organism: Methylovirgula sp. (assembly GCA_025356505.1). GTDB lineage: Bacteria > Pseudomonadota > Alphaproteobacteria > Rhizobiales > Beijerinckiaceae > JANXSV01. Next base: position 857 of record JANXSV010000091.1, on the reverse strand, counting down.
AGCACTTTAGGCCAGTCCAAGGCGACAGAATAGAGAAAAATTGCTACAGCGGATGCATTCATAACGCCGGCGAGCGCATTTTTTGTTGCACCCGCATTTCGCACCGGTAAGCCGGCCGCTGTAAGCGCCGCCAGCATTAGGAAGCCAATGCCTCCCCCAAAATATCCGCCATAGATTGCAATAAAAAATTGTGCTGCAGCAGTGCCATAAAAACCAAGATCCGCCTTGGGCTGCGCTGGCTTTGGCCCAAAGCTGCCCCAAGCAAACATACACGTCGCGAATAAAACAAGCCAAGGAACGAGTCCGGCAAAAAACTGCGAGGGTGTGTAAAGCAGTAATACTCCGCCCAGTGCTCCTCCCATTATCGAAATAATGAACAGGCTTCGAAAAGACAAACTCTTGGTTCCAGACACCATCTGGGCACCTGCTACTCCAGAAAGAACTTGTCCGGGGAACAGCGCGACCGTCGACACGATGTTTGCAGTACGCGCATCGAGGCCAGAAAGAATGAGGGCTGGAAGGGTGATGAACGAGCCGCCGCCAGCAAGAGCGTTCTGCGCGCCGGCCCAGACTGCCGCAAGAAAAAGAAGGAGCAAAATAAGCATGGATGTCTATGGCACACGTCGATATTTTCGAAAAGTCCGATCACGCAAAAAACTGTGTTGCCCACGTAATAAATATGACGCCGAATACTGATCAGTTTTGAAAAACTGGAACGAATTATGACAACGATATCGCCGTCAACAGTTTATAATGGCTGGGGTTCCGGGCCAGTGCTTCTGATTTGTGAGCATGCATCCAATTTTGTTCCTGAAAAATTTCAACAGCTTGGCCTCCCTTCAGAAGAGCTTTCCCGG
>JANXSV010000086.1 GCA_025356505.1 Methylovirgula sp. | reverse complement strand
CGCGGGATGTCGTTTGTGGAGAACAGTGCGAGTGCGGCCAGCCGGGCGATGGCGTCGGGTTGGCGTCCGGCGTAAGCGTCGAGTGCGATATAGCGATCAAGCCGCGCAGGATTGCCTATGCCGCTCAGGATTTGCTGTAATATGCCGGTGTCGCTCATCGTTCTGAACACAAACGGCGCACGGCGGGTGAGCAGCGTTTTTAAAATTTCATGACCGATGCGCTCTTTCGAGATGCGCTTCAAGCCAAAACGATTGTTGATGATGGCGTGCAGTGCATCGGGGTCAAGCGGACCTTCGCCATAGGCCGAGGCAAATCGAAAAAACCGCAGAATTCGGAGATAATCCTCCTTGATGCGGGTGTCTGCATTGCCGATGAAGCGAATGTTGCGCGCGGCAAGGTCCGCCTCGCCATTGGTGTAGTCATGCAAAGTGCCATCGGCGGAAACCGACATCGCGTTTACAGTGAAATCGCGGCGCTGCGCATCGGCAACGAAATCAGTGCCGAACAGCACTTCCGCGTGGCGACCGTCAGTTGCGACGTCTTCGCGCAGGGTTGTGACCTCAAACGTATGGCCGTCGCAGATCAGTGTGATCGTGCCGTGGGCGATGCCGGTGGGCAGAGCGCGCCATCCGTTGACGCTGGCGATGGCCATGACTTCGTCCGGCGTGGCCGTGGTGCCAAGATCGATATCGGCGACGGGCAAATCCATAAGGGCATTACGCACCGCCCCGCCGACCACGCGGGCCTCATGGCTCTTCCCCAGGCCGCGCAATACCTTTTGCAAATCCGGCTGAGCGAGAAATGCGAAATCGCGCTTCATTTTTCGATGTGACCCGGAATGACCTGCCCGTTTTCGATATGGGCGGGCACATAAGTTCCGCGCCCGCGTTCCGCAAACAGGAAAAATGCCAGCAAAATCGCCAGGCATAATGCAAGGCCCATCAGACCAAGGCTGAATACGATATCCTGGGTCCATTCTTTACGCGTGAGGTTTAAGCCGCGCCGCAGGCGTAAGGCCAGCGCATAGACCAGAAAGGGGAGCGTGAAAGCGCCTATGAGCTCAAGGAGAACGCGAAGCATCTAAGGTTTCAACCTTTCGTAGAGCGCGCGGATGATGCCGGCGGTTACGCCCCAAATATAGCGCTGATGGTAGGGCATTGCATAGAAATATCGTGTTTTGCCATTCCACACCCGCGACTGGGTTTGGTGATTACTCGCGTCGAGCAGGAACGTTAGCGGCACCTCGAAGGCTTCCTGCACTTCGGCGGCATTGAGTTTGAGCGATATGCCATTGTCGAGTGCCGCCACGACCGGATGGATGAGATAGCCTGTGCCGGACAAATAGGGCGGCAGGTCTCCCAGCAGCTTTATAAATTCGGGAGCTATGCCCACTTCTTCAAATGTTTCGCGCAGTGCGGCCTGATGTGGCGTTTCACCGGCGTCGAGGCGTCCGCCGGGAAAGGCAACCTGACCGGAATGATTTCGCAAGCCATCAGCACGCTGGGTGAGCAAAACATGGAGTGTATCATCGCGGGTTATCAGGCCGATAAGCACTGCGGCGGGCTTCGATGTTTCGAGGGCGGACGCATCAAAAACGTCCGGATTGAGCAGATGGTCACCGGCATAGAAGGTTTCCGGCGGCAAAGATCTCGCCATGAGGCAGCGGATGTCTTCCAGGGTCATCTAAAGGGCTTCAATTTCAGCGGCTGTAGCCATGGCAAAAAATGTCCCGTGCGATGTCACGCCAAACATGGCAACGCCATCGACATCACGGGTTTCGCCCAGAGCCACCAGATCATAAAACAGCGCGCGCTTGACTAGCGCCCACAGATTGTCGCGCACAAGAATATAGGGCTTCAAGCCGCCGCCAGCTTCAATCTCAAAGCGCAGCGGATGAAGCTGATCGGCTTCGACATCATCCTCGACATTGGTGGTGAAGATAAGTTTTTCCGCCTCCATCCGCATCCGGATTGCCAGAAAAGGCGCGTCATCGACAATGATTCCGACCTTTTCAACCGGGGTCACCAGAAAGTAGTCCTCGCCGTCACGCCGCAGAATGGATGAAAACAATTGCACCATCGGCAGGCGTCCGATGGGCGATTGGTTGTAAAACCATGTGCCATCCCGGGCGATCCGCATATCGATGTTGCCGCAAAATGGCGGGTTCCAAAGGTGAACCGGCGCGGGTCCGCGTTTGCCAGCTACACTGGCATTGGCTTTGCCGACCAGCGCATCAAAGGCGAAAGGGTCGGGCGCAGCAGGATCGTTTGGCGTCATCAGGGACTCGCGAAGTTTAGTGATCTGTTCTGCCATCATTTTAACACAGGCCGCAAATCACATGCAGCTAATGGAAGGTCTGGTGAACACGTCGCCTCATGAACCAAGCCGTGTGTTGCACGAACTGCAAAGATCGACTTTCCGATTTCAGGCCCTAATGTAGGGTTGGGCGTGACCTTTAGAATAACCAAAGCGGAGAGTGCATTTTGAGTGGCCAAGACAATTTAGACACCAAACTGCAGACCAGCCCGCAACATAACCTTGCCAGCCCACAAGCGGCGACCATCGTGGCTGCGATCGATGCGGCAGTCCCGCGTCTGGCCCTCGCGCAAGCGGAAATCTCCAAGGTTATTCTTGGCCAGTCCAAGCTGGTTGAACTGGCGTTGGTAACCCTTCTGGCAGGCGGTCATGGCTTGCTTGTGGGCCTGCCGGGGCTAGCCAAGACCAAGCTGGTGGAAACCATCGGGACAGTGCTGGGGCTCGAGTCCAAACGGGTGCAGTTCACACCCGACCTTATGCCGGCGGACATACTCGGGTCCGAAGTTTTGGAAGACAATAATGGTTCCAAGAGCTTCCGATTTTTGCGCGGGCCCGTGTTCTGTCAATTGCTGATGGCGGATGAAATCAACCGCGCCAGTCCGCGCACCCAGTCGGCTTTGTTGCAGGCAATGCAGGAGCAGGAGGTTTCTGTGGCGGGCGTGCGGCATGGCCTGCCGCGGCCGTTTCATGTGCTTGCCACGCAAAACCCGCTGGAGCAGGAGGGCACTTATCCTTTGCCGGAAGCTCAGCTGGACCGGTTTCTGTGTCAGATAGATGTGCATTATCCTGACCGGGACACCGAGCGCCGAATTTTGATCGAGACCACAGGTGCGGCAACCGTCGAAGCATCTACCATTTTGAGCGCCGCCGAACTGATGCACATTCAGACATTGGTGCGGCATATGCCACTTGGCGAGCGGGTGATTGAGGCCATTCTTGATGTCGTGCGGCTGGGCCGCGCCGATGGTGACGCGCATCTGGCACGGCATATTGCCTGGGCGCCGGGACCGCGCGCCGCACAAGCGCTGACCCTTGCGGTTCGCGCCCGCGCCTTGTTGCAGGGGAGGTTGGCGCCTTCGCTTGAAGATGTGAGCGCCTTGGCCGAACCCGTTCTCAAACACCGTATGGCTTTGAATTTCAGCGCCCGCGCCGAAGGCATGAGCGTTGAGGGCGTCATCGCCCAGTTGGTGCAAAAGGCGTTGAAGTGAATTTGCACTCAGCGCCCGTATCAGAGCTTGCAGCAGATGCCAGCCTGTTGGCCTCGCGCTTACCTGCACTGACGTTGCGGGCGCAGAAGGTGGCCGCGAGCGTGGCTTATGGGCTGCACGGGCGGCGGATGTCCGGTTCAGGCGATCAGTTTTGGCAATTTCGGCACTATATGGCGGGTGATCCGGCTTCCCAAATTGACTGGCGACGTTCTGCGCGGTCTGAACATGTGATTTTAAAAGAACGTGAGTGGCAATCGGCGCAAAATGCGTGGATTTGGGTGGACCGGGCGGCGTCGATGCGGTTTTCGTCGGCAAATCATGAGATCAAGTCGGATAGTGCAATTATCATGGCTCTGGCGCTTGCTGATGTTTTGGTGCGCGGTGGTGAGCGGGTGGGGCTGATGGGAACCGGCAAAACCAGCGCCAGCCGTGACATCATCCGGCTTGTTGCGGAAAGTCTCGCGCGGCAGGGCGCATCTGAAAAACTGCCTGAGGCGCATCCGTTGCAACGCAACGCCCATGCGGTTTGGATTTCCGATTTTTTGACGCCGCTACATCAAATCGAGGTACGGATGAGGGTTCTGGCGTCGCAGGGCGCCACGGGTATTTTGCTGCGCATCTTTGACCCTCAGGAGGAAAGCTATCCGTTCTCCGGTCATGTGGAATTCGCCGATGCGCAGTCGAAACCCCGTTTGAAACTGGGACGTGCCGAGCTTTCGCGTGGTGACTATCTGGCCGCCTATGGCGCGCATATGGCCGGATTGCAGGCGTTGGCGGCCCGCTTTGGTTGGCGCGTCACCACGCACAGGAGCGATGCTTCCAAGTCCCACTGTTTGCTCAGCGTAGCGGCTTTGCTATCAAGCGGGGGCGCTTGAATGGGTTTGACCTTTGCCGCACCTTTCGTTTTGGCCTCTTTTGTTGTGTTACCGGCGCTGTATTATCTTTTGCGCGTCATGCCGCCTCCGGCTCGCCGTTTGTTTTTCCCGCCGGCAGATTTGTTTTTGAATGCCGATGCTGAGCATAGAACGCCGGTACATACGCCGTGGTGGATTTTGCTGTTGCGGCTGGTGATGCTCGCAAGCGTCATTTTGGCCATGGCCGGTCCGGTTTGGCAAAGGTCAGGCGCGGCGGGCAGCGGGCCCTTGCTGGTCATCGTCGATGATAGTTGGCAATCTGCGCCTTCTTGGGAAACGCGGCTGGCATTGGCGCGCCGCGCCATCAATGAGGCCGCGCGCGGCGGCAGGATTGTGGCACTGGCTTTGACCTCCGAGGCCGCGCGCGAGCTGGTTTTCGCGGATGCGGCAGCGGCGATAACGCGTCTGGATGCTGCAAAGCCCAAAGCCTTGCGGTTTGACTATGCACCGATGCTTGCGCAGATAGAAAAATCAGTTCCGGTGAAAGCTGACATAATGTGGTTCAGCGACGGGCTTGCGGCCGGACTGGCGCGGGATTTTGCCAGTGCTTTGACCCGCTTGGGAACCCTTCAGGTGTTCTTGGACGATAAGCCAAGCTTTGGCGTAGTCGATTTTGATGGTACGGCGGTGTCAACCGTGACGTCAAAAATTGCCGCCACAAAACAGAGTTTGCGCTTGATGGACGCAAAATCGCGGCTGCTGGCGACCTATCCGTTGGATTTTTCGGCTTCGACAACCCAAAAAACCGTGCTCGATCTGCCGTTGGAGTTGAGAAACGAAATTGCGCGCATCGAAATTGCCGGTGTGGCATCTGCCGCGGCAGTGTATCTGACCGATGATAGCAAAAGACGGGTCAAGGTCGGCATATTTGCCGATGTCAGTTCCGATGTGTCACAGCAAAATCTGCTCAATCCAGCTTTTTACCTCAAGCGGGCTATCGCGCCATTTGCCGAAATCGTGGAGCCTAAGGCGGATGCGCCGCAACCGATTTTGGATTTGCTCAAGCGTGAGCCGGGCGTTGTCATTTTGGCGGATGGGTCGGGTTTTTCGCCGGATGTGACAGATGGTTTGACTAAATTTGTCGAGAAAGGTGGCCTGCTGCTCCGCTTCGCCGGTCCGCATTTGGCCAAGCAGGGGGATGACTTGCTTCCGGCGAAATTACGCGGAGGCGGTCGCTCGCTTGGTGGTGCGCTGTCATGGGATCAGCCCAAGGCGTTGGCTCCTTTTGATGAGGCGAGCCTGT
>JANXSV010000386.1 GCA_025356505.1 Methylovirgula sp. | reverse complement strand
ATCAATCGCCGTCAGGTCCGGCAAAACCCTGCCGCCAAATCTGTTTTCAAGCTCCACATATGTGTACCGCCCGGCTGTGGCGTTCACCTGCGTTTCAATACTGGGTGTGGCAGAGGCGAGAATGACTGAGCATTTTTCAATCCGGCCGCGCACGACAGCCATATCCCGCGCATGATAAGAGACGCCGTCCTCCTGCTTGTAAGCAGCCTCATGTTCCTCATCAACGATGATCAAGCCGAGCGCACTGAAGGGTAGAAACAGCGCCGAGCGTGCGCCAGCCACAACCCGCGCCGCGCCGGACGCAACATCACTCCAGGCTTTTGCGCGTCTGCGCGCCGAGATGCCGGAATGCCACTCGACTGGCGCAGCTCCGAAGCGGGCGGCGAAGCGGGTCAGAAATTGCGATGTGAGCGCAATCTCCGGCATGAGGATGAGAATCTGGCTGCCTTGCGCCAGCGCTTTTGCCACCGCCTCAAAATAAACTTCGGTTTTGCCTGAACCGGTGATGCCCTGCAGCAGCGTCACATTGAAAGCCTGTGTCGCCACTTGCGCAGTAAGGGTAGCCGCAGCCGCAGCTTGGCCAGGTTCCAAACTTGAGGGCGCAAAATCGGCTTGAGGCGCTGGTATCGTCTCAGGCATAGCCAGCAGTTCGAGCGTCCCCTCATCGACAAGACCATCAATTACGGCAGCGGAACAACCGGTTATCTGGACGAGTTCAGCTTTGGCAACGATCGCTCCGGTCTGGAGGGCCGCAAGCACAGTTTCGCGCGCTTTGGTAATTCGTTTCGGTGGCGGGCCGATCAGCCTTGCGCCAAGCCGCACCCGTCCCGGGCCTGCATGGTCGAGGACACGAATCGCCATACGCAACACCATGCCGCGCGGCGAGAGTGTCCAATTCGCGACCCAGTCGATGAAATTGCGCGAACTTTCCGGCAGGGGAGGATAGTCATTTCGTGCCCGAATCGCTTTTAGATTGTCGCCCGCCCCGCTTCGCAGCGCCCATACCACGCCTGTGGCTTCACGCACGCCAAGCGGAACCGTCACAAAATCCCCGACAGAGAGCGTCATTCCGGTCGGGACGCGGTACGAATAGGCAACATCCACTGCGACGGGGACCAGGACGTCGGCTATTGTGGAATCGCTGCTCATGCACTCCCATAGCATCCGCGCCAAGCCGGGCGCTAGGAATTTGGTTCGCGCCCCATCTTGACCGGCAGCTTTCGTGCCTCTTCAGCCCGCCACTTTTGACGCGCCGAACGCCCGCACTCGCGCGCTCACTCCAAAAGCCGACGAGCGATCACTTGCGCCTGAATTTCGCCCGCCCCTTCGAAAATATTGAGAATACGCGCATCGCACAGCACGCGTGAGACAGGATATTCGAGTGCAAAACCATTGCCGCCATGAATTTGCAGCGCATTATCCGCAGCAGCCCAAGCGACGCGGGCAGCAAGAAGCTTGGCCATGCCTGCCTCAATGTCACAGCGCTCGCCTTCATCCTTGGCAGCGGCGGCAAAATAGGTGATCTGCCGGGCAACGTGCAGTTCCACCGCCATCATAACCAACTTATCGGCAACGCGGGGGAACATAATCAGCGCCTTCCCAAATTGAACGCGGTCTAAAGCATAGCGCAACGCCAGGTCGAGGGCGCACTGCGCCACACCAACGGCGCGCGCCGCAGTCTGAATCCGCGCCGATTCGAAGGTCTGCATCAGTTGTTTGAAACCCTGGCCCTCGACACCGCCAAGCACATTGTCTGCCGAGACTTCAAAGCCGTCAAACGCCAACTCATATTCCTTCATGCCGCGATAGCCCAAAACCTCGATCTCGCCGCCCGTCATGCCCTTGGCCGGAAAGGGATGCGCATCGGTGCCGCGCGGCTTTTCGGCCAGAAACATCGTCAGGCCTTTGTAACCCGGCTCGCTCATGTCCGTGCGGGCCAGCAACGTCATCACATCTGCCCGCACCGGATGGGTAATCCAGGTTTTGTTGCCCACAATAGAGTACACGTCACCGGCTCTAGTCGCCCGCGTGCGCAGGCTGGCCAGGTCAGAGCCTGTGTTTGGCTCAGTGAAGACCGCAGTGGGCAGGATTTCGCCCGATGCCAGTTTTGGCAGATATTTCTGTTTCTGCGCCTGCGTTCCGCCGCACAAGATGAGCTCCGCTGCAATCTCGGAGCGGGTGCCAAGCGAGCCGACACCGATGTAGGCGCGCGACAGCTCTTCTGAAACAACGCACATGGCCACCTTGCCGAGGCCCATCCCGCCGAATTCTTCCGGGATTGTCAGCCCAAACACGCCCAGATCGGCAAGTTGCGACACAATTTCAAGAGGAATATACTCATTACGCAAATGCCAGCCATGGGCGTGAGGCAATACTTCCGCCATGCCGAATTTCCGCATTTCATCGCGGATGGCCTCCATCGTGTCATCGAGGCCGCTATTGCCAATCATTCCGCTATCGCTTTTGGCGATAATTTGCGCCAGAGCCGCGCGATTTTCGAGCGTATTGCCGCCGTTGATTAAAATCTCGATATCGCTGCTGCGCCAACGTGCAATTGTTTCGGCATCGAATCCAAGATCGCTCAGCCGCAAAACCTCGCCCTGAGTCATGGCGATACCGCCAAAAATCTGCGCCAGATATTCGCCAAAGCCAATTTTGGTCAACAAGGCCTCAGTCTCGCCAAATTTGCCGGCAGCGGCCATCCGCGTGGCATAGGCCGCCATCTCCTCACACGCTTTGACATAAGTGGCGAGCCAGGCCAGACCATGTGTGGCGCGCTGCTCCAGCTCAAGTTTGTCATTCGCAATGCGCCCGCCGGTGCTAACCCGCGCGCGCACGTTGTTGGTCGCCTCGGCCAGCAAAAGTTTGAGGCTGGTTACGGCTGCGGTGTAGTTTTGCATCGATCAAGGCTCCTGTCGTCCGCCAAGATGGCAGCAACCATGCTGCGACGCAACATGAACCAAGGGCGCAGAACATCAAACAAAATTTGATTAAAACGGTCGCAGCCAGCTTGGCGCATGCGCAAAATTGCGCGCCGAACGCCAACGTCTTTATTTCCGCGTTGCCAGCGCAACCCCCGCCACTGTGAGCGCCATGCCGCCCCACTGCAGCGGCGTCAAACTTTCGCCCAGCAGAAAATAACCCTGCACCGCCGCAGTTGGCGGCACCAGAAAGATCAATGCCGCCGCGCGCGACACTGCGCCTTGGCGGATCAGCAGCAATAACAGCCCGACGGCACCCAGAGAAAGCGCCACGACAGACCACGCCATAGTTAAGATCAGGCTCGGGGTCCACACGATGCGCATTGGTTCGACCATGTAGGCGAGCGGCAGCGTCACCAGAAATGCGCCGACATATTGCAGCAGGGTCACCAGCCGCAAATCACCGCTCGGCACAAAGTGCTTCTGATAAAAAGTGCCCAGCGTTACGCTGACCATGCCAAGACAATTCAGCAAAAGCGGTAATTTTAGAGCCGAAAAATCCACGCCCGAAAGCCCGAATAGCTTCGGCGACAAAACAACGATCAGCCCGCAGAACCCCAACGCCACGCCAAGCCAGCGCAGCCCGGTTACCCGCTCTTTTTGTAGCATCGGTGCCAGCACAGTCGACAAAATCGGCTGGATGGCCGCAATCAGCGCCGAAATAGTCGCTGGAACGCCATGCGCAACAGCATACCAAACCGAGCCCAGATAGAACGCATGGATCAGGCCGCCGGAAACCAGATTATGCCCATA
>JANXSV010000055.1 GCA_025356505.1 Methylovirgula sp. | reverse complement strand
TTGCCCAACATTTGAAAGCCGCCGCATATGCCCAGCACCTTGCCGCCGCGCCGGATATGAGCCGCAAGGTCGATATCCCAGCCCTGCGCGCGAAAGTGAATAAGGTCGGAAATGGTTGTTTTAGAACCGGGCAGGATGATCAGATCGGCGAGCGGCAGAGGCTCTCCTGCATCGACAAAAATCAGGTTTACGCCGGGCTCTTGCTTCAAAGGGTCAAAATCATCGAAATTTGAGATATGTGCCAGCTTTGGCACCGCAATGGTGAGGGCACCGTGCCCGTGAACAGAGCGTTTTTCAAGCGCCACCGCGTCTTCGGCGGGTAGTTGGGACGCGGCATTAAAAAATGGAATAAGGCCAAGCGCGGGCCAGCCGCTTTTGTGCGCAATCAGCTGCATGCCGTCTTCGAAAAGAGTCGGATCTCCCCGAAAGCGATTAACAATGAAGCCCTTGATCATTGCCGCGTCTTCCGATGCGATCACCGCTTTGGTGCCGACAATCTGCGCGATGACGCCGCCGCGATCAATATCGCCAATCAGCACGACCGGCACATTGGCTGCGCGTGCAAAGCCCATATTGGCGATGTCGTTTGCGCGCAGGTTTACCTCAGCCGCACTGCCTGCCCCTTCGACCAAAACGAGATCGGCCTGAGCTTTCAACTGACTAAAGCTATCCAGAACCGCGGCCAGAAGCTTTGGCTTCCAACTTTGATATTCCCGCGCATTGGCATTTCCCATGACCCTGCCCTGCACCACGACCTGACTACCGACGGCGCTTTGCGGTTTGAGCAACACAGGGTTCATGTGCACGGATGTTGGTGCGCGGCAGGCGCGAGCTTGCAAGGCCTGGGCGCGGCCGATTTCGCCGCCCTCGGCGGTGACTGCGGCGTTGTTGGACATGTTTTGCGGCTTGAATGGCAGGACCCGCAACCCGCGATTGGTGAAGGCGCGGCATAGTCCCGCCACCAGCAGACTTTTGCCGACATCAGAGCCTGTGCCCTGGAACATTAAAGACTTTGCCGGTTTGGGGGGCGGGGTCAAAATTCGATACCTGCCTGCGCTTTAACTCCGGCGGCAAAATGGTGCTTCACCAATGTCATCTCGGTAACCAGATCAGCCGCCTCAATCAGTTCGGGTTTGGCATTGCGGCCTGTAACGATGATATGGAGATCGTGCCGACGCGCTTTTAATGTCGCGACAACATATTCCAGAGCCAAATAGTCGTAGCGAAGCGCGATATTAAGCTCATCCAACACAAGCAGTTTGATTTCAGGATTGGCCATCAACTGTTCGACTTTGACAAAAGCGCGCGTGGCCGCAGCGATGTCGCGCGCTTTGTCTTGCGTCTCCCACGTAAAACCTTCGCCCATTGTGTACCATTCCACCAGGTCGGGGAATCGCTCTAAGGCCTTGGCCTCGCCGGTGGACCATGCACCCTTTATAAATTGTACGATGCCGACCTTCCAGCCATGGCCGAGCGCACGCATGACAAGACCGAAGGCGGCGGTGCTCTTGCCCTTTCCAGGGCCAGTATTGACGATCAGCAGCCCTTTTTCGGCGATGGTTTTTGTCGCCACTTCGGCGTCCTGCACGGCTTTACGCTTAGCCATTTTGTCTTTATGGCGCTGTTCTTCACTCATTTTGTACCTTCTTGAGGTTGACCCCATCCGTATCGTCTATGTCGTCTTGCGGCAATTGACTTGAAGCGACCACGAGCATAACTGTACGGTGTTATGGTTCTTCGCAAGAGGAAGCAAAAGGGAATGTGGTCGATGCCACAGCTGCCCCCGCAACTGTAAGTGGGAAATTTTCAGGCATATGCCACTGAACGCAAGTTTGGGAAGGCGCTTGAAAGTATGGATCCATGAGCCAGGAGACCTGCCATAACAAACTTGGCTTGGGCGGGGTGCCCCTAAGCCGGATGCATTCGCTGCGATTTCGCCGGGCGAACGCATTTTCGCACCCCAACAAGGAGTTTTGGGGTGAATTCAGTCCAAGTTTATGTTTGCACAACTTGCCGCACTGCGGATGAGCCGCTCGAACCGCGCGATCAGCGGGCAGGCGCAAGGCTGTTTGTGGCCCTCACCACACATGCAGGGTCAAGCTTCGAGATTATTGCGGTTGAGTGTCTGTCTGTTTGTAAAAAACCCTGCACAGTGAGTTTTGCGGCACCCGGAAAATGGACCTATGTCTATGGTGATTTGCCCGCCGACACGTCCGCTCACACACTTCTGGCTGGCGCCGAGCTTTATGCTGCATCGGTAGACGGGCTCATTCCATGGAAATTGCGGCCGGATGCGCTTAAAAAAGGTGTGGTGGCACGTGTTCCTCCGCTTCAGGTTTCCGACACATCACTGCAAGGCTAAAAATGAAAAAAATTCCGGTAACGATTATCACTGGCTTTCTCGGCGCAGGCAAAACAACCCTGATACGGCATGTGTTGGAGCATGCTCAGGGCCGTCGATTGGCCCTCGTCATAAATGAATTTGGCGACGTTGGCGTTGATGCGGATATTTTGCGGGGGTGCGGCGTTGACAGTTGTCCCGAAGAGAACATCATCGAACTTGCAAACGGGTGCATATGTTGCACCGTTGCGGATGATTTCATTCCCGCAATAGAAGCGCTTCTGGCGAGAAATCCGCAGCCCGAACATATCATCATTGAAACCTCCGGGCTTGCTCTGCCGAAGCCGCTGGTAAAGGCTTTTGATTGGCCGGAAATTCGCTCGAAACTGACGGTCGATGGCGTGATCGCTGTTGTGGACGGCGCAGCGGTCAGTGAGGGGCGTTTCGTGGACGACCCTGAAAAAATGGCTGCCTTGCGAGCTGCTGACCCCAACCTCGATCATGAAAATCCGCTTGAAGAAGTTTATGAAGACCAGTTGTTGTGTGCAGACATGGTCATCGTCAATAAGGCAGATTTGCTTGATGAAGCAGGCCTGAAGAAAATTTTAGCTGATATTTCCGCAGAAATTCCGCGCGCTGTAAAAATCGTTTCCACGCGTGAGGGCAAAATCGATATTGACATACTGCTCGGCCTTTCTGCCGCCGCCGAAGACGACCTTGCCAACAGATATTCGCATCATGATGCGGAGGAAGGGCACGATCACGATGACTTTGACACATTTGTCGTGGATCTTGGACCGGTTCAAGATGGTGCTGTATTGGCCAAACGCCTCGCAGATCTCGCAGCGAAGCATGATATTTTGCGGATGAAAGGTTTCGTCCACGTTGAAGGCAAACCAATGCGGTTGCTGGTGCAGGGCGTTGGCTCGCGCTTCCACCACCACTTCGACAGAGTATGGAAGCCAGAGGAAAAGCGCGCCAGCCGCTTGGTGGTGATTGGCGAAAAAGGCATGAACCAGGCGGCGATCGTCGCGGATTTGCGGAACTAGGATGCATCTCCTGCGCCTTGAGACGGGTTCTCTTGATGACACAGCAACGGCTGTTGATCTGGAGCAGAGCCCTGCGCCCTTGGTGTTCCTGTCGTTTACAGATTCAGATCTAGCTTCGCTTGGATCCGCCTGGCTAAGGGGGTCCTATTCAAAACTCAGGCTGGCTAAACTTTCGGACTTGAAACATCCCTATTCAATTGATCTGTGGCTTGAAACAGTTGCTGCACATGCCGAGACCATTGTGGTGCGCCTCTTGGGCGGGATGGATTATTGGCGCTACGGGGTTGAGCAGCTTGCGGCTTTGGCGCGTGAGAAAAACATTCGCGTCGCCTTCATTCCCGGTGATTATCAAAAAGATGAGCGTCTCGTCGCCGCGTCGAATGTGGATGTTTCCACTCTTGATGAATTGTACGGCTGTTTTCAAAACGGCGGTCCTGAAAACATGCGGCGCGCGCTTGCATTTATGGACGGCGGTCCGCTTTCGCCTTGCGTCAATGTTCCTGCATTCGGAGCTCTGGATCAAACATGTTCCTGCGTTTCGACAATGTCGCCGCGCGCGCTGATTGTATTTTACCGTTCTTCCTATCTGGCCGACGATACCGCGCCGATCCATGCTTTATCCAAAGCACTTCAGAGCGAAGGTTTTCAAACCTGCGCAGTCTATGTGTCCAGCTTGAAGGATCCTGCAGCTGTTGATCAGATGAAACACCATTTGACCGCTTTTAAGCCGGACGTGATTTGCAACACGACGGCATTTTCGGCCAAGTTGAAAGGCGCCGAGACAGTTCTTGATATGGCCGATACGCCTGTCTTCCAGATTATTCTGGCTGGTTCTTCGCTCGAGACTTGGCTGACCCAAACCCGAGGTCTCAGCGCGGCCGATCAAGCAATGAACGTCGTGCTTCCCGAGGTTGACGGGAGGCTCATCGGCCGGGCAATTTCATTTAAATCACAGGCACCGAGGCATGTCGATCTCCAGCATTCGGAGATGAAACACGCACCGGAGGGGTCGAGAGTGGCGTTTGTCGCGAAGCTGGGTGCAAACTGGGCGCGATTGCGGCGGCTGCCGAATGCACAAAAATGCGCCGCGCTTGTGCTTTCAGATTATCCTGCCAAAGGCGGAAGGGCCGGATATGCGGTGGGACTGGACACGCCTCAATCTGCCGTCGAAATCCTGCAAATGCTGCGCTCGCAAAGCTATCAGATCGGCGAAATTCCCGCCTCTGCGCAAATTATGCATGCTTTGACACAGGGGCATCGCCAACCAATCCTCGGCCTAAAGGATTACCGGCACAAATTTGCGCAATTGCCGGAAGAATTCAAGGAGGCCGTTGCCAAAAGCTGGGGCGACCCGGAGCAAGATACAGCGCTGGAAAACGGCTCATTTGCTTTTCGTTATATCGAAACCGGCAACATAATCTTGAGCCTTCAGCCTGAGCGCGGGCGCGCGACGAGCCGCAAGGGCGATTATCACGATACAAATCTGCCGCCCTGCCATGGTTACATCGCCTTTTATATGTGGCTGCGCGATCGTATCCACGCATTGATCCATGTTGGCGCGCATGGAACGCTCGAGTGGCTCCCCGGCAAATCCGTCGCTTTATCAGAGACTTGTGCGCCTGAAATTGTGCTTGGCCCCCTGCCGGTGATCTACCCTTTTATTGTCAATAATCCGGGCGAGGCGGCACAGGCCAAACGGCGGCTAAGTGCGGTGACGGTTGGCCATATGACTCCGCCCTTGGTGAGCGCTGGCACGCACGGCGTTTTGGCCGAACTTGAAGCGCTGATGGATGAATATGCACAGGCAGAAACGCTCGACCCGCGCCGCGCCCGCCATATTGCCAAGCTGATCCTGTCCAAAGCCAAAGAGTCCGGCCTCCTGAGTGAGAGCAAAGCGCCTGAACATGCGCCTGATGCTGAGGCGCTGGCTGCAATCGATAATTGGTTGTGTGATATCAAAGACATGCGCATAGGCGACGGGCTCCATATCTTTGGCCAAGGCGTGTGTGGTGAAGACGAGAAAGCCGGCCTGACCCGCGCGCTGTCAGGCCGCTTTGTGCCCCCCGGCCCTGCAGGTGCGCCAAGCCAAGGCCGCATGGACGTGCTGCCAACGGGGCGCAATCTGTTTTCGATAGACCCGCGTGCGATCCCCTCCCGTACCGCTTGGGAGATCGGCCAGCGTATCGCGCAGGAGGTGTTGGACACCTACGCTCAGGAGCATGGCGAATGGCCAAAATCCGTGTTTTTGGACCTCTGGGCCTCCACTTCGATGCGGACGGGTGGCGATGATCTGGCGCAGGCCTTTGCCTTTCTGGGTGTGAGGCCGAAATGGGACGATGCTTCAACGCGGGTAAGCGGCTTTGAAATTCTGCCTTTGGCGCTGCTCGGGCGCGCGCGCGTCGACGTTACGCTGCGCATATCAGGGCTTTTTCGCGATGTCTTTCCGATGCAAATTGCTTTGTTCGACGCGGCTGTAAGCGCCGTGGCGGCCTTGGATGAGGCAGCGCAGGACAATCCGCTGGTTGGTAAGCCGCTGAAAGAAAACCGTATTTTTGGGTCTGCGCCCGGAACTTATGGGCTTGGGCTTGGCGAAACGCTGGTTCAAGGCGCATGGACCACGCGCGAGGACCTCGGACACGCCTATATTGCGGCAAACTCATACGCCTATGGCAAAGATGGCGAGGGGGTAAAATCCAGCGCGTTCGCGGGCCGCGTTGCTTTGAGCGATGCCTTTGTGCATGTGCAGGATATGGCAGGGCAAGACGTGCTTGATTCTGACGCATTCGCGCAAAACGAGGGCGGCTTTGCCGCTGCTGCGGCGGCGCTCGGTGTAGCGCCAAAGCTGTATCATGCTGATACGACAGGCCTATCTCCCAAAGTGCGCAGTCTGAAAACCGAAGTTGCTCGGGTGATGCGGGCGCGCGCCACAAACCCGATCTGGCTGGCTGGACAGATGCGGCACGGGTTTCGCGGAGCGGCTGAAATTGCCGAAACGGTAGATAATGTTTTCAACTTTGCCGCACTGGCGGGCGTGGTCAGCGATGCGCAGTTCGAGGCGCTGTTTGACGCAACGCTCGGCCATGACAAAATTTGTGATTTTTTGCAGACAGCGAATCCGCAAGCGGCTGAAGCTATTGAAAACAAATTCAAAGAAGCATTGCAGCGCGGACTTTGGACCTCTCAGCGCAACTCTGTTCTGGCAAGTTTGGCGGCGGAGGGCGTGGTTTGAGCCCCGATCTCA
>JANXSV010000027.1 GCA_025356505.1 Methylovirgula sp. | reverse complement strand
GCACGGTGAAGGCGGGTCGGCACATTGATGCCATCCCCTATGCGTCCATAAACGAAAGCAAAGTGCTGCACGGGATCAAAACGGGTTGAAAAGGCATGGCCCGTCAATTCGCCGATTGACGTCTGAACGGGAAATGTCGCCACACGCTCGACGAGTTTTTCGCGCGCCTGCCGGTAAGCTATGAGGTCCGCCACTGAAATTTTCGCAAGATTATGTTTCACAGCAAAGTCGGAAATTTGTGGACCGCGCATCACCGTGCCGTCATCGTTTACCAGTTCACAGATGACGCCAACGGGCGGGACGGAAGCCAACTTACACAGGTCAACGGCGGCTTCGGTGTGGCCGGAGCGCATCAGCACGCCGCCCTCTTTCGCAATCAATGGAAAGATATGGCCTGGACGCACAAAATCATTTGCGCCCATATTGCCATTGGCCAAGGCGCGCACGGTGTTTGTGCGCTGCTCGGCTGAAATGCCTGTGGTGAGGCCGTGCCTCACGTCAACAGTCACGGTGAATGCTGTGCCTAGCGGGGCATCATTGCTCGCGACCATCGGGGCGAGGTGCAGTCGCCGCGCTTCGTCGGCGGTGAGCGGTGTACATACAATGCCGCAGCAGTTCCGGATGATAAAAGCCATTTTTTCCGGCGTGCACAGCGATGCGGCCATCACGAGATCGCCTTCGTTTTCACGATCATCATCATCAGTGACGATGACCAGCTCGCCGCGGGCTATGGCTTCAACGGCTTTTGAAACTGAGTTCATGGGTGGGGTTCTCTGGGGTGCGTTTTTCTGGGGTGGGTTTCGCCGGTTTAGGTTCTGATGGACGCCGGATGTGTTCATCTGGCTCAGATCATCAAGTGCGCGACTTAGGCTTGCCAATGTACGGGTGTTGGGTGAGTTGTGATTTTTAAGGGCACGGCCAAAGGTATGGCTGTCTATCCCGGCCACCCGGCAGAGTTCCGCTTTACTGATGCCGCGCGCGGCACGTTCCTGCTCTATTTCATCCAAAGACCGCATGTATTTTCCAAGTCTATTGCACCTCAAATGACAGGCTGCTGCGCGTCCTTAGGATATAGGCGCATTTATGCGCATTATCAAGAGAGCGCCGACATTTGCCAATGAACATAAATGTTCTTTTGTGGAGGATTGACCATCGTGATTGCGCTTTGGCTAACCACATTGACCCCGATGGCGCAGGAATGCGTCGGCGAGGACGCAGGCCATCATAGCTTCACCAACCGGCACGGCGCGAATACCAACGCAGGGATCATGCCGGCCTTTGGTCATCACGTTGACATCATGTCCGGCACTGTCGATGGAGCGCGTTTGCGTCAGAATGGACGAAGTGGGCTTTACGGCAAAACGGGCGACGATCGGTTGACCCGATGAAATACCGCCGAGCACGCCGCCAGCGTGATTGGACAGAAACTGCGGCCCCTGATTGGAACTGCGCATTTCATCGGCATTTTGCTCGCCGGTGAGCGATGCCGCCTCAAAGCCATTGCCGATTTCCACGCCTTTGACAGCGTTGATACTCATCAAGGCGCTGGCAAGTTCGGCATCAAGCTTGCCGTAAATAGGAGCACCCCACCCTACAGGAACGCCTTCGGCTACGATTTCGATGACAGCGCCGATGCTGGATCCAGCCTTGCGGACACCATCGAGATAGCCCTCGTAAAAACGGGCGGCCTCGGCATCGGGACAGAAAAACGGATTGTTGTCCACTTCGCTCCAGTCCCAATTGGCCCGGTTGATCTTATGCGGGCCCATTTGCACCAAAGCGCCACGCACCGAAACGCTTGGTATGACTTTGCGCGCAACGGCTCCGGCAGCAACGCGAGAGGCGGTTTCGCGCGCAGAGGACCGGCCACCGCCACGATAGTCGCGAATGCCATATTTTGCGTCATAGGTGAAGTCCGCATGGCCCGGGCGATAGCTTTGCGCGATTTCTCCATAATCTTTTGAACGTTGATCGACATTTTCGATTTGGAGAGCAATCGGCGTCCCTGTGGTGACCTGTCGTCCATCCGTATCTGTGAAAACACCAGATAAAATCCGGACTATATCAGGTTCCTTGCGCTGTGTGGTGAAGCGGGATTGGCCGGGCTTTCGTTTGTCAAGAAACGCCTGAACATCCTCGTTGGTCAGATGCAAAAGCGGCGGGCATCCATCGACAATGGCTCCAATGGCGATTCCGTGACTTTCGCCAAAGGTGGTGACGCGGAACAAATGTCCGAAAGTATTATGCGACATGAACCTGCCCGCTTGAAATGAGACTTGGTTCTAAATGCCAAGCCCTCCGGACGCAACAATTGTTAACGTCGTTGCGGCTGTGCCGGTGCGCCGCACCACGCTGTATTTTCAGGAATGGATTCGCCTTTCATAACGATCGTACGTGGCCCGAGCCGCGACCATTTGCCGACATTTGTATCGTAGAGCACAGTAGATCCCGAGCCGACCGTGACGCCGTCTTGCACCTTGACGCGGCCGATTTTCATAACGCGGTCTTCGTAGAGGTGGGTTTGCAATGCTGAGCCGTAGTTTATGGATACGAACGACCCGACTTCGACACAGTCAAACTCAGTGAAGTCCATAGCGCGCAGCCACACGCCTTCGCCGAATTTTACCCCGAACAGCCGCAGAACCCATGGTAAAAACGGCGTGCCTAACAAATGTTCGAGCAGGACTTGGCTTGCCAGGCCAGCGTAAATCACGGCGACAGCTTCCGTGCGCATCGCCCACCAAGACCACATAGGCTGCACCGTGGGCTGATATTTCCCCATGGTGATCCATTTCAGCGCGACGACAAACGCCGTCAGCAAAAATGCAATTGCGCAGGATAACAGAATAGAAGTCCATGCGAGAGTAAACCAGTGATGCTGGCGAATGGAGCCCTCGATAAAGCTAATGCCCCACGTGCCCGCCACGATTGTGAGCGTGGTTGGCAGAGAGATCGACATGGTCTCGAAGAACAAACGCGCGGCTTTTTTCCACGTGGGCGCTTCGTACGTCCAATTATCAGCACCGCCATCGAAACGCTGGCGGACCGGGAATTTTATCGGCGGCAGCCCGAACCAGGTATCGTTGGGGCCGAGTTCCTCATTTGAGGGCGGGCGGGACTTGATGCCGATGAGGACGCCATCGGGAATATCCGAGCCGGGAGGCAGCACGCCGCTGTTGCCAAGGAATACGCGCGAGCCAGTGCGCACTTTTTTCAGATGTATCCAGCCACGGCGCACTTCCTCATCCGCGACTGTGACTTCGTCGGCGACGAAACATTTGTCACCAATCTCGACAAGATCGAAACGGCCGGAGAGCGAAGCCGAAATTTCCGAATCTTTGCCAATTTTCGCGCCCATCAGGCGATACCATGTGCGCATGTAAAGCGTGGCATAAAGCGAGCTTAAGGTGTCGAGCGTCAGTTCTGTGGCGAAAGATACAATCCATTTGCGGACATAAAACCACGAATGCACGGAATAGATGCCTTCCTTGGTTTTGAATGGCATGACAATCCAGCGCAAGGCGACGATGAACATGACCGTGAACAGCACCATGGCGATGGACGCGGGCCAAGCATAAAGCGGGATTGACAGCATGTAGAGTGTCGAGTCGGAAATGTTCACCGCCTCATCGACCTTATCGAAGAAGTAAAATGCCGGGAAAATCGGAAGTAAGTTTAGCGGCGGTAAAATGAGAAGTCCCAGCGTGTAGATGAAGGTCTGTAAAGATCGCGTAACCGGGCTAACCGTTGAAGCAGCGGGAAGTTGGTCAGGCGTAATCGACCCAAGCTTTTTCGCCGGTGCGCCGTCCCAAATCTCCCAAGCGGGGATTGTCGTTCCGGCTTGAATCGCTGACAAATCTCGCAGTTCGGAGCCTTCCTCCAACACACAATCATTTTCGATGACTGTTGCGGACCCTACGGCACAATCCGCGCCGATTGTAATGGGTCCGATAATGAATTCGTTGCCTTCAACACGAACCGTGGCGAGGTTCGCCTCCGAACCTATGCTCGCTCCCGCGCCGATGGTGAGCATATCAATTGAGCCAGTGCTGATATTTCCAATGATAGCGTCTTCACCAACGCGCGCGCCCATAGAGATGAAGTAGAGCCGCATCAGTGATGTGCCCTGGAACCAATTGTTATGCACCAGCGCGCTTAAACGCTCCACCAACCACCAGCGGAAATAGTAGCTGCCCCATAACGGGTATCTGCCTGGCTTTGTACGGCCCAAGATCAGCCATTTAACGCCGATAGAGACAAAAACCGTGATGACATTTATGAGCGTGTAAACGCCGAGCAAGGAAACAACTTCTTCGAATATGCTCGCTTCAGGACTTGTAAGCAGCATGTAGCTGATAAATACGCCGAGCCACTGCGCTGTCATCAGAGTCAAGATAAAGGGCATGACGAGGGCTTGTGCCAAGCCACACCAGAAACGGCGCATCAGCGGCGGTGGCTCAAATTGAAGATTTTGCGCCGGACCGGCCACTGCCGATTTCAAGTCCAGTTCAAACCCGATTTTACGCAACGATCGATGCGTGTACATGTCCTGAAGCGTTAGGGTGGCTAAGGCTGGGTTGTGTCTGACAAGCGACACAAATCGCGCGGCCAGTAACGAATGTCCGCCAAGATCGGTGAAAAAATCTGCGTCGAAGGGAATGGCCTGAGGTGGCAAAACCTGCTTCATCGCGTGTAAAAGCGCACTTTCTGTCGTGGTCGAGGGTTCTTCCTGAACTTCCGTGCTAATGACTTCGGTCAACGGGAGCACTTTAAGCGCCTTGCGATCGGTTTTTCCCGAAGACAGGCGCGGCAAACTATCAATAAACTCGTAGCGCGAGGGCACCATGTAGGCCGGGAGCTTGTCACGCAGCTGATGACGAATGTCTTTGATTTCCGGCCTGTCGGGGCCCGCTAGCACCAAAAACGCGACGAGATCATCTATGCCGCTGTCTTGACGCACAACTACGGCTGCCTGGGCGATCCCAGGCTGTTCTGTGAGTTTGTGTTCGATCTCGCCCAGTTCGATCCGGAAACCGCGCACTTTGACCTGATCATCGATACGGCCGCGAAAGCCGATATTGCCGGAAGCGTCCAGCACGACGGCGTCACCGGAGCGATACAGGATCGGGTCATGAAGTTTTGAAGCAAAGGGGTTGGGGATGAATTTTTCGGCAGTGAGATCATCGCGATTGAGATATCCAACCGCGACGCCCGGGCCGCCAATGAGCAATTCGCCCTCGACATTGCGATCAACCACATTCAGGGCTTCGTCGACAACATAACAGCTGTAGTTCGGGAGCGGCTTGCCAATTGTGACAGCCTCTCCGATGTTCACTTGCGCGACAGTTGCGACAACCGTGGCCTCGGTTGGGCCGTAGGAATTAAAAATGGTCCGTCCCGGCTTGCACCAGCGCTGCGCCACTGAGGGCGGACATGCCTCGCCTCCCAAGATGATAATGCGTAATGTTTCAACGTCGCGCGGCAACATCGCCAGCAAAGTTGGCACCGTATCAAGCACGGTGACGCCATTAGCTTCCATCACGTCCGGGAGTTTGTCGGCCTCACCCATAATTTCGGGCGTAGCTACGAACAGGGTTGCACCCACCAGATAGGGAAGCCAGATCTCTTCCATGGACAGGTCAAATGCGACGGACGCACCTTGAAAGACCACGTCCTCCCCGGTCATGCCATAAACAACGTTTGCCGAGCGCAAATAGTGGCAGATGTTGAGATTGGAGATTACAATTCCCTTGGGAACACCGGTAGAGCCAGAAGTGTATATGAGATAGGCCGGGGTGAGGGATGTGGCGCCATTTGCCCGTGCATCAACAATGACCGAAACCGGCGTTTTATGCAGTTCGAGCGGCGTAAAAATCTCGCAGGCAATCTTGCCGACGACTTTGTCCTCATTTTCTTCGGAGGTGACGAGGGCTTTGGCCTTCGCATCACGAAGGCAAACTGCGATACGATCAACCGGGGCGTCACCATCAAAGGGCAACCATGCCGCACCGGTCTTGGCAATCGCGATCTGCGCTATCAATAAATCCGGGCCACGCGGCATCCATAGGCCTACAACGTCCCCACCCCGGATGCCTGCCATTACCAGGCCACGGGCAATCTGTGTCGATTCGGCATCAAGCTCGGTGTACGTCCACATCCGTTCAGGCCCAATGAGAGCGATCTCACTACCGGAATGGCGTACCGTGGCGGCAAATATTTCCGCAAGTATTTCGTCTTCAATCAAATCTGAGCGCACTGGCCCATGCGAAACCGAACCCATCGGGATCGGCCTATGTTGGTTCCGGTTCAGATCGTTATCAATGAGGTTCATGCGGGATCAAACAGACTTTGGTTAAATCGAAGATACTTCGGAAAATCAATTAGCGCTCTCTGCAAAAACGCATCAGAATGTTAGCATCTCGTCTAATCAGACAATGATGAAATAAATTTGTCACGCTCATGGGCGTTTTATTGTGAACCGAACCTGAATGCGGCTTAGTTCATATCCACGAGCATTTTCCGCCTTGAAATACCAGTACGCGCCCCTGCCAGACGTCGACATTCGGCGCAAGAGCCGTGTCGACCGAGCCGATGAGTGCCATGAGTACCCGAGCAACGCCGCCGTGAGATACGATAATGCAATCCCCTTCGATTGTTTGAAGCCAAGGCCGCAACCGCTCTGCCACATCGGCGTATGATTCCCCGTTTGGCGGAGCAAAACCCCACTTATCAGCGACGCGCTCCTTCGCAAGATCAGGAAACCTAGCCTGCACCTCTGGCCAAGTCAGCCCCTCCCACTGACCAAAAGTGATTTCCTTAAGGCGATCGTCAAGCTCATATGGCTGAGGCGGCAAGCCGAGCTGCCCACGCACAATTTCCATTGTTTGTCTGGTGCGATAAAGCGGCGACGACATGAAGCTGAAGTTTTCCGCAATCGCGTCGGAATTAACTCCGATTACGTTGCGCAGAACTTTGCCCGCATTGGCCGCTTGGGCTTGGCCAACGTCGTTAAGCGCAACATCCTGCTGGCCCTGCATCCGGCCTTCAGCGTTCCAACTGGTCTCACCGTGTCGAACGAAGTAGAGACGATCAAAGTTCACCGGCAACATGGCAAAGATTAGTCTTTCGCCAAGCCGATGTCCGGGGCGGACGGATTTTTCATGCCTACGATATGATAGCCGGAGTCGACATGCAAAATTTCGCCAGTCACGCCGCGCGACATTGGTGAGAGCAGATAAACCGCAGTTTCGCCAACCTCTTCTGTCGTAACGGTACGGCGCAGGGGCGCATTATATTCGTTCCAGCGCAGAATATAGCGAAAATCGCCAATGCCCGAAGCCGCTAACGTTTTGATCGGGCCCGCCGAAATCGCATTTACGCGAATGTTTTTCTCGCCGAGATCAGCGGCGAGATAGCGAACACTCGCCTCCAATGCCGCTTTGGCCACGCCCATGACATTGTAGTGCGGCATCCACTTTTCGGCACCGTAGTACGTGAGCGTAAGCATGGACCCGCCGCTATTCATCATTTTTTCTGCGCGTTGGGCAACGGCGGTGAAGGAATAGCAGGAGATTTCAAGCGATTTGTTAAAATTTGACTGGGTTGTGTCGACATAACGGCCGGTAAGTTCATCCTTATCCGCGAAGGCGATACAGTGGACCACAAAATCTATAGTGCCCCAAACCTTCGCAGCTTCAGCAAATACTGCATCCATAGAGGCTGCATCTGTCACGTCGCAATGCCCCAGCACCTTGGCTCCAATTTCCTGAGCAAGCGGACGCACACGCTTTTCGAGCGCGTCGCCTTGATATGTAAATGCTAGCTCCGCTCCCGCTTCGTGGCAAGATTTGGCAATACCCCAAGCAATCGAACGATTATTTGCAACGCCAAGAACAATCCCGCGCTTACCTTTCAACAGGCCGGAGATTGAATATTGTGCGTCTGCATCACTGTGGCTTGCGGGACTTTCGCTCATAAATCTTATCCTTAAGTGGTTTGCTTGTTTAGCCTAAAGGCGACCCAAAAGGAAAGGGGCATGGAAAAGTTATGGGCAGCGAAAAAATAACCGGACAACTCAGTAAAAGTTGCTCTGGCGGGCTTCTCAATTTGTACAAATTGCGTCAAAGTCTATGTGTTAAGTTTTGATTAACCGTTATGTCAGGGCCTGTTGCGTGAACCCCGAAAGTGCTTGGAAGTTTGAAGACGCGGTTCCGTGTTTAAGAAGATTTGCCAATGCTGTGCTTTCCGGCGGTATCGATGCGGTTGCGTCGGATCAACTTGCGCGCCAGGCTGTGCGAAGTGTGCTTGCCCAGAAACATCCAGTATTGGATGCCGTTCGGCTTCGCGTTTCGTTGTACCAAACCATGTTAAAGCTTTGTTTTGAAGTGGAGAGCGCCGGGCACAACGCTGATACTGTCACTTTTTTACCGCCTTCTGCGGTCGCGAGATCACTTTATAGCCTGTCGCAAGACGAGCGTAATGCCATCGTATTGACGAGCGTCGAGCAATTCAGCCACAAAAATGCTGCGGTCGTACTCGACCTTCCGCTTTGGGTGTTCCTGGCAAGGCTGACCCGAGCGCGCGAAAATCTGCAAGCCGATCTATCACGTCAGCGTAAAAAGCAACCGCAGACACGTGTTACCGGCACGCATCTACGAATTGTGAAGTGATGGCGCAGATGCCCGTACTCGATGCTGATCTTCATGCCTATGTAGATGGCGAGGCTGATGCGGCCCTGCGCGAGCATGTGCAGCATTACCTTTCGACGAATAGCGAAGCCGCAGGACGCGTTGGAGCATGGTCGATGCAGGCGGATGCCTTGAGGGACGCCTTCCCCCTGCCGGTATCTGTCCGCCAGCCTATGTCGGTTGCTAAAACACGCGAGCCATCTCTTCGCAGGCAATCAGCCTATGCGCTTGCTTTGTTTGCAGCTTTTTGTGCGGGTGTAGCGGCGGCGGTCATGTTTTTTATAGTCGCCTTTGCCAAAACTTCGCTCTAGTCGAAGATTCGATCGAAGTGTTCATTCGTAGTCTTTTCTAGGCTGGTAGGGCGTATTCGCTTTCCACTGCCGCATCTGTTCTTCGAACTCCGGCGTTACTTTTTCTGGTAAGGCGAGTCGAATTGTCACCATTAAATCGCCCAGCTTATCTTTCGAATGGGGCAAACCCTTGCCCCGCAGCCGCAGGGTTTTCCCTGCGCTCGTATGGGGCGGGAGCGTTATTTCCGCACTCCCGGATAGAGTCGGCACCGATACCGTCCCGCCCAGAACCGCTTCATACAGCGTAACGGGTAGGTCAACGCGCACGTCGTGCCCGTCCAATTTGAAATAGGGATGCGCGGCATATTTGACTGTAATGAGCAGATCGCCAGCTTCTCCACCCATTGGGCCAGGAGCACCCTGCCCTTTCAGGCGAATTTGTTTGCCCTCTTCGATACCAGCGGGAATTCTGACTTCCAGATTTTTCCCATTTGATAAATTGAGTTGAACATTTGTGCCGCCAATGACGGCTTTCAGAGGCACAGTTGCGACGGTCGTCAAGTCTTCCCCGCGAACCGGCCGCCGTCCGCGCTGAGCACCGCCAAACAGCTCGGAGAAAATATCCGATGTATCGAATCCTGCAGAGCCGTTCGTGAAGCCGCCGCTGAACCCCGCTCCCGGCCCGGCGCCCGGACGTCCTCGGAATGGATTTCCGCCAGCATGTTCGAAACCGCGTGGTTTTCCGTCGCCGTCGATTTCACCGCGATCGAACTGGGCGCGTTTTTTTTCGTCGCCCAAGATCTCGTAGGCGGTGTTGATTTCCGAAAACTTTTCTTTTGCCTTGGGGTCTTTGTTGTGATCCGGATGATAGGCTTTGGCCAATTTGCGAAATGCGCGCTTTACCTCCTCCGGAGGTGCAGCTTTCGCAACACCTAAAGCAGCATAGGGATCTCGCATTTTCACAACCTCAATGTCATTTTTTGTTGGGCGTTTTGAACCGCGAAGGCCACGTGATACGCGGCATATGTGTAGCTTTGATTGTTACTTACCATGTGGGCAACAGGTGTTAGCTTCACAAGGGTGAAATTACAAATTTCAGCGGGAACATCAGGTCGTTTCAGCAAATTTTTCCACTGATCTTACACGCCAATCACCGGATTGATCCTTGCAGGCAGTTCCATTCAATTTCGAATCCGCCAACGCGCCAGAGGCGTGTAGCAATCCCTTGAAGTTCCGGCACGTTACCTCCTCAGTGACGACATCTTTGCCGAAAGCCATAAAAGCACCGGACGATCCTGTTTCCGGATTTGACCATGCTGCGCTTTCCAGCGAGGTCGAAGATACCATAGCCAAATCCAGAGCCCTTTGGGCCGCAGTCAGGTCACCAGCCGGAATGTAGGTTGCGAGCGGAGAGATGAATTTGGGCTTGAACCCGTTTGAGAGATTTGGGTTTGGAACCGGAGCAATCGAGCCTGTGGGCATCATGTCGACAGCGATGGAGTCAGGCTTCAGCGTACCCTGGGCAGAAGCCGTTTTTACCGCGGCGGGTGGCGATGGCTCTAACAGATCGGCCAAAGGATAGGAAACTGAACAGGCAGAGCTGCTCAAAGCACATGCGACAATGAAAACATGGCTCGAAATGTTGATAAGCTTGCTGTAAATGTAATTTCTCGAAATAATCTGACGCATACAACGCTCCTAGACCGGCGAAAAATGCCCGCCTAACTTTATTACAATATGAGGGATTATCTCTTGAAGCCGTTAACGAGCAGTGACTTTGCAGATAGCACCGACCCTTTTGGACTGTTTCAAAGCTGGATGGATGACGCCGCAAAATCCGAAATCAACGACCCTAATGCGATGGCTCTGGCTACGGTGGACGTGAACGGCATGCCGGACGTCCGAATGGTGCTGTTGAAGGGGTTTGATACCGACGGCTTTGTCTTTTACACCAACTCCGACAGCCAAAAGGGTCAAGAATTGGCTCAAAATGCCAAGGCCGCCGTGGCTTTTCATTGGAAGTCGCTACGCCGTCAGGTCAGAGTGCGCGGAGACGTAACGGCGGTTAGCGCTGCAGAAGCCGACGACTATTATCAAACCCGCCCGCGGCAAAGCCAGATTGGCGCATGGGCAAGCCGCCAAAGCAGCGAACTGCAAAGCAAAGCCGAGCTGGAAGCGGAGGTGATACGCTACACAGAGCAATTTGGAACCGGCGAAATTCCGCGGCCAAAGCATTGGAATGGCTATCGTATTTCGCCTGTTTCGATTGAATTCTGGCACGATCGGCCGTTTCGCTTACATGAACGCGTTGTCTTTTCGCGCGGCGGAGTGGGTAAGCCGTGGAGTAAAAATCGATTGTTTCCTTGACCAGTAGACTCTACCCGACACGCCCTTTTGTGGGCGCAAGTATCGCTGTCTTTCGCGGCGATAGCGTGCTTTTGGCGCGACGTACGCGCGGAGCCGGCGCAGGACTTCTGTCCCTGCCCGGTGGCCTTGTGGAACTCGGCGAGAGCGCGGAAGCGGCGGCACTACGCGAACTGAACGAAGAAGTGGCAGTTTCGGCACGAATTGCCGGACTGGCCGGGCACACCGATGTTATCGACTGGAACGAAAATAAGGTGCGGCATCATTATGTCGTCCTGACGTTTGCAGCGCGCTGGACGAACGGCGAGGGACAGACCGGGCCCGAAGCCTCCGAGATTTTGTGGAGACATATTTCAGATCTTGGAGGCCTGAACTTGACAAACGGCCTGCCTGACATGGTGCGTAAGGCCTATGGTTTGGTGAGAGCAACGCCGTGAAAATATTTGTTCAAACTATTGTTTTCGCAGTATATTTGGGGCATCCCGCTTGGCTGTTCGCCGCCGATCAAAAGCCTGCGAAAGAAGCGCCTGTGCCGCCTCCAATCGTTGAGCGAGGCCCGGCGGCCTATGAACCGCAATTGCTGAAAATGGCTGAACTGATGGGGAGCTTGGCGTTTCTCGCCGATATTTGCCCGGCAACGGAGGCAACCCGAGATGGTCTCGCAACCCGAGATAGTCTCGCAACCCGAGACGGTAAAGATTGGCGCGACAAAGTCGCAATGCTCATCGAAGCGGAAGCATCGAGCCCGCGCTTGAAAGGGCTTATCGCCGGAGCCTATAATCGTGGCTATTCTGACCTCGAAGTTAACTATAAAACCTGTTCCGAGCCTGCTTTGGCGCTCTTCGAACACCAGATCTATGCTGTCCATAATCTATCTCAAGATTTGGCGAGACGCTATTCGGGCAACTGAATTTGCGCATTAACCTTTATTGAAAGGTGCGCTTTCTAAACGCTAAAACAGTCGATATGTTAATGCAATGACGCGCGTTTCCCCTGTTCTTATTGATGATCTCTCCGCAAACGCCCACCGCCACACGGCGCTCGGCTACGTTTCGGACGCCTTTGCCGAAGCTTTGCTGGATGGCGTGGATGGCGCGAATTTCGCCTATGCCGCGCTGTACACTGCCTTTCGCGAGCTGGTTGGCGAATTTGGCGAGGACGCAGTTGCGCAATTTGTTGAAGGCCTGCCGGATCGCATCCGGGCGGGGCAATTCAGTATCCTGAAAAAGCATTAAGCGACTGTTTTTGGACATGATTTACCCCTAAGATGTGGCATGGTCAAACCCCCGCCAAAACCGCAATTCTCCGCACCCCAAACCGATTTGAAGCTGCTGCCGCCGTTGGTCGCGCGGATTCGCGCTAAAATCCTGGAGGTTGCGCGGGAGGGCAATATTGATAAGTTGCGCTCACCGATTGAATGGAACGAGCTTCAGCCGATGTTTGACCTTTCCAAGGCTGGCTCCGAGCATCTGACGCCAGGGCTCGACCCTATTAAGTTCTTGAAATCATTAAGCTTTGATAAGAACGGCGCTGAGATTTTGCGCATTTTAATAGCTGTTTTTGAAAGCCCGTTTTGTCAGATGAGCCAAGGTAAATATCTTTCTTATGTCTGGCCGGCTTTTGCATTTTTGCCCTCCGTCGCTGTGCCTGAGGACGAAAAAATCAACCAAATCAAGTGCTTGCGGTTTGCTGATTTGGGCAAAACCGGCGAGGACGGTCGCCCGCCGTTCTACCGCGCCAATATCGGCGCCGACGGCACCTGGCACTGGTTTTGGACACGCGGGGCATAGCCCCGCTATGGGTTTTGGACACGCGGGGCATAGCCCCGCTATGGCTTCTGGACACGCGGGGCATAGCCGCGCTATGGGTTCTGGACAAGCTGGGGCGTGCCTCGAAAACTTGGCCGAAAAAACTGCGCATTTCATGGCGCACTTAGGCCAATTGTCGGCCAAGTTGGGCCAAGTTCGGCCAAACCCAGAAATTAGACGTTTTCGCGCAATGTTTTCAGAGGCTTACGTCTTGACTAGCTAAAAAACGCAGATTTATGCCCGAAGCAATACGGCCGACTACAACGTCTCCCCAAATCTCACCGCCTCGCCCTTGCTTGGCGCGACCAGCTCTCCCTGCCACATCACTTTGGTGCCACGCACAAAAGTGCCTATGGGCCATCCCTGCACTTTCTTGCCGTCATAAGGCGTCCATTGGCTTTTCGAGGCAATCCAGCCATTTGAAATTGTCTGCTCGCGTTTCATGTCGACGATGGTGAAATCAGCGTCATAGCCCACGGCCATGCGGCCCTTGTTGGCGATGCCGAACAGCCTCGCCGGTCCGGCGCTGGACATATCGACAAAGCGCTGCAAGGTCATGCGGCCATGGTTGACATGGTCGAGCATAATCGGCACCAGCGTTTGCACGCCGGTCATGCCGGACGGGCTTTCGGGATAGGGTTTGGCTTTTTCTTCTAAAGTGTGTGGCGCGTGGTCGGAGCCGAGAATATCGGCAATGCCCTGCTCTACGCCGTGCCAAATTCCGGTGCGGTGGCGCGCGTCGCGGACCGGCGGGTTCATCTGCAGCAATGTGCCCAGATGCGCATAATCATCGGCGCTCAAAGTGAGATGATGCGGGGTCACCTCGCAAGACGCGATATCCTTGTGGTTGCTGAGAAACAGCATTTCCTCTGCTGTGGAAATATGCAGCACATGGATCCGGGCGCCTTTCTCTTTAGCGATGCGCACCAGACGCTGCGTGCAGGTGAGCGCGGCGATCTCATCGCGCCAAACGGGGTGGGAGCGCGGGTCACCGGCAATACGTAATGGCTTGCGATCGTTCAGCCTGTATTCGTCCTCGGAGTGAAAGGCGGCGCGGCGGCGGGTTTGCCCAAGAATGGCGGCAACGCCAGCATCGTCCTCCACCAGCAGGGATCCGGTTGATGATCCCATGAAAACCTTGATGCCTGCCGCGCCGGGTAAGCGCTCCAGTTCGGGAATGTCTTTGACATTTTCGCGTGTGCCGCCGACCCAGAAGGCAAAATCGCAGTGCATGCGGCGGGTGCCATGGCGGACTTTGTCGGCCAATGTTTCGGCGCTGATGGTCAACGGATTGGTGTTGGGCATTTCAAACACAGTGGTGACCCCGCCCATGACTGCCGCACGGGAGCCGGATTCGAGGTCCTCCTTATGAGTCGCGCCCGGCTCGCGGAAATGTACCTGACTGTCAATGACGCCCGGCAGGATATGCAGCCCCGTGCAATCGATGGTTTCACCCGCCGAAGCGCCGCCAAGACTTCCCATATGTGCGACGTGGCCGTTTCTGATACCGATATCGCCGAGCGCCACCCCATTGTGATTGACCAAAGTGCCGCCGCGCAAAATCGTATCGAAGGTCTGGGACATGGAGTTTCCTCTTGTAGGCGGGAGAATTCGGCTTACCTAAGAGTATAGACAGATGCAAGGAAAGGGGCCTTAAAATCCATGCCGGTGGTGATTTTGGAAGATCGGGGCGTTGTTCGGATTTCCGGAGATGATGCGCGCGCGTTTTTGCAGGGCATGGTCACGTGTGACATGGCCGGGATTTCGCCGCAGCGGGCAGGTTTTGGGGCTCTGCTCACGCCTCAGGGCAAGATATTATTCGATTTTTTCATTTATGAGCAGGCGGAAGCATTTTTGCTGGATTGCCCGCTGGAGATGGCAGCCGGTCTGGCAAAGCGGCTGAGCTTTTACAAGCTGCGGGCGAAAATCGCCATTGAAGATGTTTCGGAAGCTTTCGGTATCGAAGCGGGTTGGGACGATGCGGCGCGGCACATTCTGGACAAGACCAAATCCGGCTGGCGTGACCCTCGTCTTGCAGCAATGGGCTGGCGCAGCGTCTTGCCGCGCAGCACAGTGGCCATCGGCACAGACAGGCTTTACGAGGCGCACCGGATTTCGCTGGCTGTGCCGGACGGCGGCGCTGATTTCATCTATGGCGACACGTTCCCGCATGAGGCCAATATGGATTTGCTGGGCGGCGTCGATTTCAGCAAGGGCTGTTATGTCGGGCAAGAAGTCGTTGCGCGGATGCAGCACAAGACGGCTGTGCGTAAGCGCGTGATGCCGGTTTCGTTCGGGAGCGCGCAGGTTGCGGCGGGAGTTGAAGTGAAGGCGGGCGAACTGGTGATCGGGCGTATGGGTTCGGGCCTTGCAGGGCGCGGATTGGCGCTGCTGCGGCTGGACCGGGTTGAGGATGCGCAAGCAACCGCCACGGTTTTGAGCGTTGAGGGACAAAAGCTGGACGTTTTAACACTTCCCTATGGCGCGCCGCAAAGCTAACCTGAGCTATGGTGGACAAGACAGTTAAAGCGCGAACTGACCGGATTTACGATGCGGTTTTGCACAATGACGGCAAAAAGCGCTGTCCGTGGCCGGGGCTGGACCCGCTTTACATTACCTATCACGATACGGACTGGGGCGTGCCGGAATGGGATAGCCGGGCCCTATTTGAAAAGCTCATCCTCGATGGATTTCAAGCGGGGCTGTCGTGGGTTACGATTTTGCGCAAGCGCGATAATTTTCGCGCTGCCTTTGATGGATTTCAGCCGCATATCATCGCATGTTACACGCCCGACAAATTGGAAAGCCTGATGCAGGATGCCGGCATTGTCCGCAACCGTGGCAAGATCGCGGCGGCGGTGACGAGCGCTCAGGTGTTTCTGGATATTGACGCCAAACATGGCTTTTCAAACTATATCTGGAGTTTTGTTGATGGCAGGCCGTTGCAGCCGAAGCCGCGGAGCATGCGCGATATTCCAACGCAGAGCGTGATTTCGGAAAAATTCGCGAAAGACTTGCGGGCGCGCGGGTTCAATTATTGCGGGCCGACCATCGTTTATGCCTTCATACAGGCGGTGGGCCTGGTGAACGATCATCTTGTCGATTGCTTCCGCCATGATGAATGTGCTGCGCTAGGCGGAGCGGGCTGAATGGCTAAAACTTCCAGTCCTAAAGGGACATCGCCCCGGGCGGCACCAGCGCGCGCTTGGCAGCGGATGCTGTCCGGAAGGCGGCTGGATTTGCTCGACCCATCGCCGATGGATATAGAGATCGAGGATATTGCCCACGGGCTGGCGCGCGTGGCGCGCTGGAACGGCCAGACCAAGGGCGCGCATATTTTTTCCGTGGCGCAGCACTCCTTGCTGGTGGAGGCGGTGGCGCAAGCGCTCGAGCCTAGTCTTTCGTGCACGCAGAAGATGATTATATTGCTGCATGATGCGCCCGAATATGTGGTCGGGGACATTATTTCGCCTTTCAAGGCGGTGTTGAGCGACTCCTACAAGGCCGTTGAAAACCGCATTCTGGCAGCAGTGCACCTGCGCTATGGTTTGCCGGCAACAGTGCCCGACGCATTGGCAAAACTATGTAAGCAGGCTGACCGCGCCGCCGCGTACCACGAGGCCACCGCGCTGGCTGATTTTGAACATGCGGAAGCGGAGAAGTTTTTCGGGGCGCCGCGTGTGCGCCTGCCGAATCTGGAGGCGCTGTTGGCGCCGCAGACCAGCGCATTGGCCGAAATTGCATTTTTATCGCGCTTCAGGGCGCTCGAAACGGAGCTGGGTTGATGCCGTCTGTACATGTATGCGCGCTGTCAAAAATATCGCATAGAGCGAAAGAAATCGGCGCAAAATCCTTGGTCACGCTGATCAATGTCGGCACGCCGGTGACGCGGCCGGAGGTGATTGCGCCCGAGCGGCATTTGTTTATCGGCATGTCGGATATCCTCACCGATCAGGAAGGGCATATTTTGCCAGGCGAGGCGCATGTGCGGGAATTATTGGAGTTTGTGCAGGCGTGGGATCGCGCGCAGCCGCTGCTGATCCATTGTTACGCCGGAGTGAGCCGCTCGACGGCGGCGGCCTTTGTCAGCCTGTGTGCCTTGCAGCCGCAGCGGGACGAGGCTGAACTGGCGCAGCTCATCCGCGAACGCTCGCCCACAGCGACGCCTAACCTGAAATTTGTGCAGCATGCCGACAAGATTTTGGGGCGCGGCGGCAAAATGGTAAGCGCGATTGAGGCGATCGGGCGCGGCGCGGAGTGTTTCGAAGGTGTGCCGTTTGGCATAGAAATAAAATGAGCGGTAGAGTGACTTTTGCAGGCTGGCTTTATTCAAGTTAATTCCGCTCATGTTGCGACAGAAATTCGTAACGCGGTCCAAACCGGATTATGGAAGCCGGTTCCAGGCCACGTCTTTACAGAGCATCTTGCCAAGAACGCAGCCTTTGGTGTTGAGCTTGGTGGGTTCGACCACCATTTCAAAATTATAGGTCATCTTGCGTTGGCCGTCATAGGCTGTGCCAGTAAGTTTGTTCGCTCCAGCAGGTTTCAGATTCATAACCAGCACATCGCCAACTTTTTCACTGCTGGCGGGATCTTTAATCCAAGTATTGGTTGCGCAAATGTTTTTGCCGCAATTGGCGACACGCACCCGGGTCATGCCGTCATCGCGGACGTAATTGCCGGAAGGGTCCATGGCATAGGCGAGATTAATAGGTGCGCAAACGAGCGACAAAATCAACAAAGTGCTAAATTTCATAATGTAATCCTTGGGTTGAGCGGCGGCAAGAAATGTTTCGCAGCGACGTTCAAACCGATGCAAGGGCGGATTGGTTCCATGTCCAGGCTTTAAAAAAAGCCGTTTCGGGTTAAAAAATGCCCTGCCGCACTCAAGCCGAACAGAGCAAACCGGCGTTCCGGCTCACCGAGCAAGCCGATATTCACGGTTCAGGTTTTAGGATTTGGCACGGTTTCAGGTTTGGCCCGGGCGAAGCTGATAAAAGACATGCGTGCCGATTTTATCCATCTTTTTCAGTGATTTGGCCCAATACGGGCGCACGTAGGTGGCGTGATAGTGGGTGGCACCACCTACCGCCGCAAGATAGGTTTTGCCAACCAGCACCGCCTTGGCAATACGCTGCGCGGTGGCCCAAGCATCCGGCTCATTGATGGTAAGGGCTTTGCCTTCACACGTGAAGGTGAATTGGCAAGCCATATAGTGAGAGTGGTTTTGGAACACGACGCCGCAGATTGTCGATGGATACAGGCCGGAAATAGCGCGGTTGAGCACAACCTGGGCAACGGCAGCCTGGCCCTGCTCCGGCTCCGAACGTGATTCGAAATAGACAGCCTGCGCCAGACATTTTTCTTCCTTGAGCATCTGCTCTGGGTCAATCTCCGCAACATAGTCGGGCTGCGCTGGCGTTTTAGGCAGGACCGAGACTTGCGCTTTTGCCATGGCTGCCGGAGTTGACGGCATGACCATAACGGCTTCAACGGGCAACATGTCCGCGTTGAAAGGCGTGGTGGAGCCAAGCGCCACTGCGCGCGGGACCGAAATTGTGGCGCCCTGAAGCGCGCGCGAGCGGGCATTGGTCGGCGTATGAATTTTGATGATGACGGTCGGGGTTTCGTGCGTGCCATGAACGAGGCCCGTGCCACCGCCTTGAAGGATGTGGCTTGTATCGCTTGGAAGCACGGCAACCAACGGGGACGCAAGCGCATCCAGATGCGACGTGGTGGAAATTCCCAATGAACTCAGGGCGCCCGGATGGCGGAATTTGGCATCAAAGCTAGGACGTAGGCCGACGAAGGGATCGCCTTTGAGATGACGATCTACCTCAGGCACCGCGGCAGAGCGCTTCAAATCTCGTTTTGGCAAAAGCTCGACTGGCACTTTGGCAAGTTCAGCATCTTCACCTATGAACAGCCTAGCTTCTTCGATGATTTTCGGGCTGGCAAGCCCGGTCAGCCTAAACCCGCCATCGGCAATGGCCCGCTGCACAGGTACGAGATCTTGCGGCTGCTGGGCGGCACGGTCGCTCAGCAAAGCCCGGGAGCCGCCAAATGAGGTATCCTGCCCGGCACTGGCAGTGAGCGAAACCAGCAAAGCACTGGCAAAGCACCATGGCGCTACGGTTTTTACGGCCCAGAGGATACGCGACTGCGACATGAACTCTACCTTGACTAGGCCAAACCGATGCCGACCTTTGGCCTCGCGCGCTCGAAACGCGAGCGCAATGGATTCAAGTTCAATTCATGGCAAATTAACCTTGACGGCGGGTTACTGCCACAATGACCAAACTGTTTCAGAATGGGGCAGCGCGCGCTCAGGCGAAGCGCATCAACAGAAAATAGAGCAGCGCACCGGCAAAAAATCCGAGAAAACACTGCATTGGCGTGAGAGCCGTCAGCCGCAGTGCAGGGGTGTATTTTTGTGCGATTTGGTAAACGAGTGCCAAAGCCAACAGCCAAACCATCGGCGGAAGGGTGGCCTCAGCCAAATCCGGATGCATATGCACAACCAGAGCGAAAATGGCCCCTGCCACGATCATGAATGCAAAATAAAAAACCGGCATCGATTTCGCCTGAAGTTAATAAGTAACTGAGACGACCACCGTATCCGAATATGACCCCAGAGGCACTGATGTTTGCGGCGGCACCCGGCCATAAATGGTCAAAGCCTGGGTTGAACCGCTCCCGGTTCCGGCGACTGTCGCCCCCGCGCTATTGCCCCAAGCTGTCGTGCGGGCAGCATCGGAATAAAGCCCATAGGTGATTTGCTGCGCTCCATTGACCATCTTGCGCAGGGTTGGGTTTGCTGCGGCGCTCGTGCCGCCATCAAGCGCAATCGTGTAGGGCGTTGTACTCGTACAGCGCACCGACAGCGTGGAGCTGGCATCGATATTGGCGCTCAGCACCGAAGCCGAACCAAAATCGACATTGCCCACCCCGATGATGGTGCAGGCCGCAGGTACGGTGACCGACATCTGGAAGCTCGGTCCGTTGGCAACCGTGCCGACATTGCTAGAGCACACATCGGACGCGCCCGTTTTCAAGCGGTAAAAATAGCGCGCGCCATCGCCGCCCATATCACCGGTGTAGGTACCTGGCACTACTGACTGTTGGCCGCTGAGCATTTGCGAATAGACTGTGCCGCTGCCGCTCCCTGTGCCGCCTGCGCCGATATTGATGGTGAAGCCCGGGTCGAATGCCGCGGTGGCGCTGCCGCAGTTATTGTCGGCCCAGACAATGCTGTATGCGGCATCTTTATAGAAAACATTGGTGTATTTGCCGCCTGCCGCTGATTGCAGATAGCGAACAAAGCCGGTGCATGAACCTAGCCCATTCAAAGTCCAGCCGTAGCTTATACACATCAGCACCTGCTGGCCGGAGGTGTATCCGGAACAGCTGAAGTTCAATGTGCCGGATGTGTTGAACGACGAACCTGTGGAGGGGTCGACAGAGCCATGCGCGATATTGCCCGCTGTTGGCGTGCACACACCAGCCGCCGTGGCCGCATTCACAATAGCGCCCAGTGTGAAGACGAACCACACAGCACGGAGAAATGAGATCAAGCGCCAGCCGCACTTTTGGTCAGGACATTCAGACACATAGCCCTCCGGAAAACGCCGGACGAATCGCTCCGGGTTGGGTCGCTAGAGTATTTATCGGATTGTCACAGACCTCAAGATATTTACGACGCCAAGTTTCCAAAGGAAACGTCAGCGCTGCTGTAAATAATGTCAGGCGGAACTCGCGGCAGTCTGGCCAAGTGCCGCCTGTGCTGCGGCTAACCGCGCTATTGGCACGCGGAACGGCGAACACGAGACATAGGCGAGGCCGATTGTCTCACAAAAGGCGATAGACGCGGGATCGCCGCCATGTTCGCCACAGATGCCCATCTTGATATCCGGTCGGGTGGCTCGGCCGCGTTCTGCCGCCAGCTTGACCAACTCACCGACGCCGTCAATATCCAGCGTGACGAATGGGTCATGGGGAAGAATTCCCTTGGCTGTGTAAGGCCCAAGGAAAGACGCAGCATCGTCACGTGAAATGCCGAGCGTGGTCTGGGTAAGGTCATTGGTGCCGAACGAGAAGAACTCGGCGGTTTCGGCGATATCCGCAGCGCGAATTGCGGCGCGCGGCAATTCGATCATTGTGCCGATTTGATAGGGCACATTGACGCCGGTTTCTTTGGTTACGGCTTCATGCATGGCAACAATGCGGGTCTTGACGCTATCAAGTTCGGTTTTGGCCATGACCAGAGGCACCATGATTTCCGCGACAACCGGAGCGCCAGTGCTCTTGCCTGCCTGGATTGCGCCTTCAAAAATGGCGCGCGCCTGCATTTCGGCAATTTCAGGAAAGGCGATCGCCAGACGGCAGCCCCGGAAACCAAGCATCGGGTTGAACTCATGGAGTTCATTGGCGCGAAGTCTCAGCTTATCGGCGCTGACCCCCATGCTGGTGGCGACTTCATTAATTTCGGCATCGGTGTGAGGCAAAAATTCGTGCAACGGCGGATCAAGCAGCCGGATGGTGACAGGCAAGCCGGACATGATCTCGAAAAGTTCGGCAAAATCCTGACGCTGAATCGGCAAAAGTTTTGCCAGCGCGGCGCGGCGGCCAAGCTCGTCATCGGCAAGAATCATCTCGCGCACCGCAACAATACGATCGCCTTCGAAAAACATATGCTCTGTGCGGCACAGGCCGATGCCTTCGGCACCAAAATTGCGCGCGACCTTGGCATCGTTCGGGGTTTCGGCATTGGCGCGCACCTTCATGCGGCGGATTTTGTCAGCCCATTGCATGAGCTGGGAAAATTCGCCGGAAAGCTCCGGCTCCAGCATTGCGACTTTGCCAATAAGCACCTGCCCCGTTGTTCCATCAATGGTAACAATGTCGCCTGCTTTCAGTGTCACCCCGCTCACGGTCATGGTTTGCGCCGCGTAGTCAACGCGGATGCCGCCAGCGCCGGACACGCATGGCTTACCCATGCCGCGCGCCACAACAGCTGCATGAGACGTCATGCCGCCACGGGTGGTGAGAATCCCCTCCGCAGCGTGCATGCCGTGAATGTCTTCGGGCGAAGTTTCAACGCGCACCAGCACGATTTTGCGACCCGCGGCCTTGGCAGTTTCGGCGTCATCGGAAGAAAACACGATTTCACCGGCAGCAGCGCCCGGGCTGGCAGGAAGGCCGGTGGCGAAAAGCTTGCGCTCCGCCTTGGGATCAATGGTGGGGTGAAGCAGCTGATCCAGCGCCGCAGGCTCGACCCGCATGATGGCTTCTTGCTGGGTTATCAGCTTTTCGGCTGCCATATCGACGGCGATGCGGATCGCGGCCTTGGTGGTGCGCTTGCCATTTCGGGTTTGCAACATCCAAAGCTTGCCGCGCTCAACAGTGAATTCCATATCCTGCATGTCACGGTAGTGCTTTTCCAGCAGATGCGTGGTGCGGACAAATTGCGCGAACACCTC
Organism: Methylovirgula sp.; assembly: GCA_025356505.1. GTDB lineage: Bacteria > Pseudomonadota > Alphaproteobacteria > Rhizobiales > Beijerinckiaceae > JANXSV01. The sequence goes on along the minus strand of JANXSV010000027.1, from coordinate 987 downwards.
CGGCATAACCTTTTCCATGGATGGCTTATCGGACATGGCCTCGATACGGGCAGCTTCGGTGATGTTTTGCGGCGTGCGAATACCAGCGACCACATCTTCGCCCTGCGCGTTGACGAGGAACTCGCCGTAGAGCTTATTTTCGCCCGTGGACGGATTGCGGGTGAAAGCAACGCCGGTGGCCGAGGTTTCGCCCATATTGCCGAACACCATGGCCTGAACCGTGACCGCAGTGCCCCAGCTTTCCGGAATATCGTTAAGGCGGCGATAGGTGATGGCGCGGGCGTTCATCCAGCTGGAAAACACAGCGCCAACAGCGCCCCAGAGCTGCTCGAACGGGTCCTGCGGGAAGGGTTTGCCGCTTTGTTCGATGACTTTGGCCTTGTAGCTGGTGATCAGCTTCTGCCAATCGGCAGCCGAAAGGTCCGTATCAAGCGCATAGCCATGATGCTCCTTATACTCCTCCAGAATTTCCTCGAAATTGTGATGGTCAATATCCAGCACGACATTGGAAAACATCTGAATGAAGCGGCGGTAGCTATCATAAGCGAAGCGCTCGTCGCCCGAACTCTGCGCCAGCGCCAGAACAGTTTCGTCATTGAGCCCGAGATTGAGCACGGTATCCATCATGCCAGGCATAGAGGCGCGCGCGCCGGAGCGCACAGACATCAACAGCGGATTGGCCCTATCGCCAAAAGTGCGGTTGCTTAGCGCGCCAACGTGTTTGAGGGCAGCTTCGACTTCGCCCGCCAATTCAGCAGGATATTTGCGGCCATTGGCGTAAAATGCGGTGCAGACTTCGGTGGTGATGGTGAAACCGGGCGGGACTGGCAGGCCAAGATTGGACATTTCGGCGAGATTTGCGCCCTTGCCGCCCAAAAGGTTTTTCATGCCCGCTTTGCCTTCGGCTTTACCGTCGCCGAATGAATAGACCCATTTCACCATATTAGATGTCCTTCGATATTTGGCCGGATTTCAGCTTGAGGCATG
>JANXSV010000023.1 GCA_025356505.1 Methylovirgula sp. | reverse complement strand
AGCAACGAAATACCCTCATGAACGAAGGTATAAAGGGAGGACTATTCATGAAAAATCTAACGCGCCGAGAAATATTGCTGGTCGGTGCCGGCGCAGCCGCATTGCCGCTTGCCACACGTATTTCACCGGCTTTTGCTGCTGATAAATTGACCATTGGCTTCATCAGTCCAATCACCGGGCCTTTGGGTGGCTTTGGCCAGACTGACGGCTTTGTGCTGGCGGCTGCCCGTAAAGCGCTCGAAAAGGGCCTTACCATCGGCGGCAAAACCTATGCCGTGGAAATCCTAGACCGCGACACCCAATCAGATCCGTCGCGCGCAGGCCAACTGGCTAAGGACCTTATTACCAATAGCGGCGTCGATTTGATGCTCGCCATTTCGACACCTGAAACCATCAATCCGGTATCGGATGCCTGCGAAGCGGCTGGCGTACCGTGCCTGTCGACTGTTATGCCGTGGGAGGCGTGGTATTTCGGGCGCGGTGCCAAGCCGGGCCAACCATCGCCGTTCAAGTGGAGCTACCATTTCGGCTTCGGTGTGGGGGAATTCTACAGCACCTACATTTCGCAATGGGGGCTTTTACAAACCAACAAAAAAGTCGGCGTCATGTATCCCAATGACGCAGATGGCAACGCTGTGCGTGCCGTTCTCGCGCCCAAACTCGCCGCCGCGGGATATACCATTATTGATCCAGGCGCCTACGAGACCGGAACAACGGACTACTCGTCGCAAATTGCCCTGTTCAAAAAGGAGCGCATCGAAATATTCAACACCTTCCCGATTCCGCCTGACTTTGCCGCCTTCTGGCGTCAAGCCGCCCAGCAAGGATTGCACAAGCAAATCAAGATCGTTCAAACCGCTAAAACCGGCTTGTTCCCATCGGATATTGAAGCGCTCGGCTCTCTGGGCGTGAACATTTCCAGCGCCGCCTATTGGCACAAGGCATTCCCGTACAAATCGACGCTAACAGGGCTTTCGGGCACTGAATTGGCCAATGGCTACGAGGCAGCCAGCGGCAAACAGTGGACGCAGCAATTGGGCGCGACCTTGTCATTGCTCGATGCCGGCACCGAGGCGTTGAAAGCAGCGACGGATCCAAAAAATAAGGCGGACGTGGCAAAGGCCCTCAGCACCTTGAAAACGATCACCATCGGTGGCGCGGTCGATTTCACCAAGGGCCCTGTGCCCAACGTCGCATCCGGCCCCATTATAGGAACGCAATGGGTCAAATCCGCCGACGGCAAGCATATGTTGGATTACGTGGTCACCGATAACGCCACCGACCCCAATGTAAAGATTGAAGCCAAGCTGCTGCCCTACAACGGTTAACCAGAATAGTCAGACCGGTTCCTGATTGAGGGCCGGTCTGCCTCCCAACGTAGTCATGTTTTGCCCGCTACCGATGTCCACCCATTTGGACGCGGATGTCACAGGGCCTTCAAGCGTGGCAACATGCTTCCCTGTTTGACGTTTGCATGACCAATACGCCCTTCGATATTTCCTTCATTTAGAAAAGCATTATCCCCAATGCAACTCGCCGCGACACTCTTAGACGCAAGACAGATCAGCAAGCGCTTCGGCGCGCTGGTTGTGCTCGACCGCGTCGATTTCGCGGTGAGGGAAGGCGAAGCTATCGGAATCGTCGGGCCAAACGGCGCCGGAAAAACCACATTGATGAATGTGCTTTCGGGCGCGTACCCCCCGGATGGCGGCACAATCGAATTGCTCGGTGAGACAGTTACCAAAACACCAGCGGCGCAGCGCTGCTCCCGAGGTCTGGCCAAGACCCATCAAATCCCGCGCCCCTTCTTGGGCATGACCGTATTCGAAAATACCTACGTCGCCGCCACTCACGGTGCCGCTCTTCAAGGCGAAGCCGCATATGATCTTGCATATGATGCGCTAAAACTCTGCGGTATGGTGCCCATTGCCAATCGAAAGGCTGAGGCCATAGGTTTGTTGGACCGAAAACGGCTTGAACTGGCGCGGGCATTGGCAACGCGGCCGAAAGTGCTTTTGCTGGATGAAATCGGTGGCGGACTGACGGATGCCGAGGCGAGCGAACTCGTCGCGACGATCCGCGAATTGATCCATAGGGGCATCAGCATTGTCTGGATTGAGCATATCGTCCATGTGCTGCTGCAAGTGGCAAAGCGGCTTATATGCATGGCGGATGGAAAGATCATCGCTGACGGGAACCCGGCCTCAGTGATGAGCGACAAGGCCGTGGTCGAAGCCTATCTGGGAAGCACGCCAGAATGACCCACCTCACCCTCGAAAATCTGGATGTACGCCACGGCCAGTTGCGCGCTGTTAAACACGTGAGCATCAGCATCGCGAAGTCCGAAATTCTGGCTCTTGTCGGGGCAAATGGCGCGGGCAAATCGACACTATTGCGCGCGATAGCGGGCGCGCACCGGCCGGCTTCAGGGCGGATCATGGTGAGTGGAACTGATATCACCCCGCTGCAGTCTTTCCAACGGGTGGCCGCAGGGATTTCGCTTGTGCCCGAGGGGCGAAAATTATTTCAGGACATGAGCGTCGAGGAAAACCTTATTGTGGGAGGCATCTCCGCGCGCAAAGGCGGCTGGACGGTTGCCAAAATATTTGAAGCCTTTCCCAATCTGGTCAAACGTCGGCACGCCAAAACGGGCACGCTTTCGGGCGGCGAACAACAGGCAACCGCGATTGGCCGGGCTTTAATGAGCAATCCGGAAATCCTGCTTCTCGACGAAATTTCGCTCGGTCTTTCGCCCGCAGCGGTTGATCTTGTCTATGCCTCTCTCGAAATCGCAAAGGCGGGAACCACGCTCGTTCTTGTTGAACAGGATCTTTCGCGCGCGATGAACTTCGCCACCCGCATCGTGTGTATGCTCGAAGGGCAGTTCGTTCTCGATGCACAAACACAGGATGTGACCCGCGAGCAGATAACCGAGGCCTATTTCGGCAATCGCGGACGTGGCCACTAAAATGACAAGTAACCTCCTGCAAGCGGTATTTCTGGGCGGCAATTACGCGTTAATCGCTGTCGGGCTGTCCTTTATGTTTTCGGTCATGCGGATCATCAATCTGGCGCACGGCTCGCTGGCGGTTCTAAGCTCCTATCTGCTGTTTGTGCTGGCGAGCAAATTTGGCATTAATCCTTTCTTGGGTTTGCTAATCGTTGTCCCTGTTATGGCTGCCCTTGGCTGGATCTTGCAGCGCTATATTCTCGACCGGTCTGCCCGTGGCGGCGAGCTGCTGCCCGTACTCACAACATTCGGCTTGGCTATATTGCTCGACAATCTAATGTTCCAGCGTTTTGGCGCGGACACACGCTCGCTTGCCCCGTACATCGGTGATCTTTCTTGGGATGCCTATGAATTGCCCGGCGGCTTTATGGTAGGAAAACTTCAAATCCTCACTCTGGCGACAGTGGTTGTGATTATTGCGGCCTTGCAACTCTTCTTGAAAAAGACCCAGCTTGGCCGCTCGATCCGCGCCACCGCCATGGATCCGGACACTGCCGGTTTGGTGGGCATAGATGCCAAACGTGCAAGCGCTGCGGCAGCCGCAATTGCTCTGGCAACCGTGGCCTTGGCAGGTGCGTTCTTGGGCATGAGGGTCACTTTCGAGCCCTATTCAGGAGGCATGCAACTGCTCGCGGCGTTTGAGGCCACGGTCATTGGCGGGCTCGGCTCGCTCTGGGGCACGCTGCTGGGCGGTATCGTTCTTGCCGTCGCACAGACGCTTGGCGCATCTATCCACCCGCAAGGGTTCCTGCTCGGCGGGCATCTCGCCTTCCTCGCTATTTTATTCGTGCGACTTTTGAGGGGGCGTGCCTTTGTGTCGGCTTGGTTGACGAGGGCGAGGGCATGACGAAACCTTACGCTATTGAAAGATGGACCCCGGCTTCGCGCCTCGGCCTCACCGGCATCGCCATTGTGGTAGCTCTATTTGGGGTGGCCCCCCTTGTGCTGAAAGCCGGTTCACTGGACCGGCTGACTGCTTTGTTCATTTACATCATGCTGGCAGCCATGTGGAATGCGCTCGCCGGATATGGCGGGCTTGTCTCGATAGGTCAGCAGATGTTTTTCGGGCTTGGAGCCTATGTCACCATCCGCATCGCTGATTTCGGCCTGAGCCCGTTCCTAGCGATTTTTGTAGCGGCAATTATCGTTGCCGCAATCGCGTGGCTGCTTTCCTTCATCATGCTCTACCTGAAGGGTGGAGAATTCGCGATTGGCATGTGGGTTCTTTCGGCCTTCACCCATCTGCTGGTCAATCTCGATGGGTTGGTACAGGGGGAAACCGGCACATCGCTCATCTCGATGAATGCCTACGCGGCGGATAATCGTCGTATCGCAATCTACCTCGTGGCAATGGGGTCTATGCTTATGCTTCTGGGCATTTTATACGCCCTGCTCCGCAGCAAAACTGGAGCCGCAATTCAGGCCATCCGGGATAATGAAGTTGCGGCAACTTCGGTTGGTGTCGATGTCATTAAAACCAAGCGCAAGCTCTTTGTTCTGGCGGCTTTCGGGATTGGTCTTGCGGGCGCACTCTGGCTCTGCACAGCCCTGACTTTCCAGCCCAAAACCTATTTTAGCGTGCAGTGGACAGCCTATATGATTTTTATGGTGCTGGTTGGTGGCATCGGAAAATTCGAAGGCGCAATCCTTGGCGCTGTGCTGTTTTTCATCATCGAAACATGGTTCGGTGCCACCGGCGTCTGGTATCTCATCGGGTTGGGCTTAGCTGCCGTGATTTTCTCGCTTTATTTTCCCAAGGGCATTTGGGGCGCTGTCGAACAGCGTTTCGGCATCACACTTTTGCCGATCGGGTACAAATTAAGAATTACGGGGGACGAGACATGATTTTCGCGAAAACGATCGTTATTACCGGCGTGGCATCGGGAATTGGGCTGCGCACTGCGGAGCTTGCTGCGGGCATGGGGGCCGAGGTGATCGGCATCGACGTCAACAAGCCCACGCATGAGATCGGGCAGTTCATCACGGGCGATATTTCAACGCCGCAGGGTGTTGCCGCTGTTGTCGCGCAAATCCCGTCGCGCATCGATGCCCTCTGCAACGTCGCCGGATTATCGGGAAAGAGTGGCGCAGTGCCGACTTTAGCGGTTAATTTTTTCGGCCTGCGCGCCCTTTCCGAGGCATTGGCGCCCAAAATACGCGAAGGCGGCTCGATCGTAAATGTGGCCTCGATTGCCGGATTTGGCTGGCGCGCGAATGTTGAAAAGGTCAAAGCGATAATCAGCATCGAGGGCTTTCCCGATGTTGCCAGAGTTGTTGCCGAGCATGACGTTAAAAATGAAGTGGGCTACCCGTTTTCAAAAGAATTGCTGCTGCTGTGGACCATGCGCGCCGCGCACGAGGACAAATTCAAAAGTCGCGGTATTCGCGTCAATGCTGTCAGCCCCGGCCCGGTTGAAACTCCCATTTTGAAACAATTTCGCGAGGTGCTGGGCGATGTGCGTGTCAATGACGACATCGCCCGCACAGGTCGCGCCGGAAATTCGCAGGATATTGCACCTACGATTTTGTTTTTATGTTCTGACGGCGCCCGCTGGATAAATGGTGCAAATATAGCCAATGACGGTGGCTTGGAGGCCTCGGTCAACGCCCAGGTTTTCGGTTTCAATTCATAAGATACGGGGAGAGAAGAACATGGAAATTTCAATGTTGATTGACGGCGAAGAGCGCTTCGCGCAAGGCGGCGCAACCTTTGACCGTCATGACCCCGTAACGAAGGAACTTGCGACACGCGCACCAGCTTCAAGCGTAAGCGACGCCGTCGCCGCGGCCGATTCCTGCGCTGCGGCATTTCCCGGATGGTCCAAGACCAGCCCCTCTGCGCGTCGCGCGATAATGAACAAGGCCGCAGACATTTTCGATGCGAAAACTCCCGATTTTATCGCTTTAATGATCAAGGAAACCGGTTCCACCGGGCCGTGGGCCGGGTTCAATGTCTATCTTGCGGCAAATATGATCCGCGAAGCTGCCTCGATGACCACGCAGATCACGGGGGATATCATTCCGGCAAACAAACCTGGCTCGCTGGCCATGGGGATGCGGCAGGCGCGCGGCGTCTGCTTCGGGATGGCACCTTGGAACGCACCGGTTATTCTGGGCGTACGTGCCGTGGCGATGGCAATTGCTTGTGGCAATACAGTCGTGCTCAAGGCCTCGGAAATGTGCCCGGCAACCCACCGCCTGATCGGGCAATGTTTTGCCGACGCAGGTTTGCCAAAGGGCGTGTTGAACGTCGTCACCAACGCTCCCGCCGATGCAAGCGCGGTGGTGAAAGCGCTGGTGGCGCACCCTGCCGTGAGGCACATCAACTTCACCGGTTCGACCCATGTTGGCAAAATCATCGCCAGGCTGGCCGCTGAAGAGTTGAAGCCCGCTCTGCTCGAACTTGGCGGGAAAGCCCCTCTGCTCGTGCTTGATGATGCCGATATCGACGCTGCCGTAAATGCCGCCATTTTTGGCGCGTTCATGAATCAGGGTCAGATTTGCATGTCCACCGAGCGCATCATTGTCGATGACAAAATCGCCGATGAATTTGCATCGAAACTTGCGGCCCGCGCCTCAAAACTTCCTGCCGGAAACCCCAGGGACAAGGTTGTGCTCGGGTCTTTGGTCACTGAGGAAGCCGCCGTGAAAATGGATGCGCTCATCAGTGACGCCGTGGCTAAGGGCGCAAAACTAACCGCTGGCGGCAAACGCACCGGCTCGATTGTCGAGGCCACAGTCCTCGATGGCGTCAATGACACTATGCGCATTTACACCGAAGAGTCGTTTGGTCCGGTCAAACCGATCATCCGCGTGTCCGGGGATGAGGAAGCCATCCGCGTCGCCAACGATACCGAATATGGCCTGTCCGCCGCCGTTTTCAGCCGCGATATCAAACGCGCCATGGATGTTGCGGCCCGCATTGAATCGGGCATTTGCCACATCAATGGCCCCACTGTAGGTGATGAAGCACAGATGCCCTTCGGCGGTGTCAAGTCCAGCGGCTATGGTCGCTTTGGCGGTGCCGCTGCGATTCATGAATTCACCGTGCTTCGATGGATTACCATCGAAGATCCACACCAACACTATCCGTTTTGAAACATGCAAACTGACCAAAATCCCTGCATTATCTGCGTTGCGATAACCGGTTCTTTGCCGACAAAACAGAACAATCCGGCTGTGCCGATTACTCTTGCCGAGCAAATAGAAAGCACTCACGAGGCGTTTGAGGCCGGCGCCACAATCGCGCATTGTCATGTGCGCGATGACGATGGAAACCCGACCTCTGACCCTGACCGCTTTGCAGAGTTGAAAGCGGGGCTCGAAAAACACTGTCCCGGCATGATCGTGCAACTTTCAACGGGCGGACGCTCAGGTGCAGGACAGGTGCGGGGAGGCATGTTGCCCCTATGCCCGGACATGGCCTCGCTCTCGGTGGGTTCAAACAATTTTCCGACAAGAGTCTATGAAAATCCGCCGGATTTGGTGGATTGGCTTGCGTCCGAAATGCTGAAATTTGATGTGAAACCTGAAATCGAAGCCTTTGACCTCAGTCATGTTGTGCAGGCAACCAAAATGCAGCAAGACGGGCGCCTGAAGGGGCCTCTCTATGTCCAATTTGTTATGGGCGTCAAAAATGCCATGCCAGCCGACGAGAAAATTCTCGACTTTTACATCGAGACTTTGAAGCGGCTGTCGCCCGATGCTGTGTGGTGCGCAGCCGGAATTGGCCCAGCGCAAATCGTCATGAACGAATGGGCCATCGCCAAAGGCGGGCACACCAGAACCGGGATGGAAGACAATGTGCGGATCGACAAATCCACGCTCGCACGCTCAAATGCGGCACTCGTAAAGCGCGCGGTCGAAATTTGCTACCGCCATGGGCGGCCTGTGGCCACATGGCAGCAAGCGCGCGCGATTTTAGGCTTGCGGCCGAGGGCGAACTAAGGCGCGTGTTTGGATAGGAAACGCGCGCAACCGTTCAGTCCCAGGCTAACGCATCCGACAGATCCGTTTCGTCAGGCTCTAGGGCAGCAGGCGAGCGGGTTTGCGTCAGCGTTTCGGAAGGCTGGTGGACGCAGTCAATCATTCGCATGGCTTAGAGCCCGCGAGCTAGCGCGCAATCTCGAAGCTACCGGATACGTTTTGAGCTAATCTGATCGCAGCAGACTATTATCGGCGCAGTTTGCCGCCCGCCTCAACGCGCCACTACGGCACATCAAAGCAAGACAAAGTCGACATTAGTTCACTTGTCCAAAACCGCATCGTCTGCCAAACTATCTGCTGCTGCCATAATCGCCCGGCTTGATCGATCGACGTCCTGCAAGTCGCCGTAGATTTTGAATTTCGCCGCGTGGAAAGCTTTTATACGCCCTGTATTGGGGCTGCAAACGTCTCCGATTCGGGACATTTTGGCCATGGCCTCAGACATTGAACCAAACCCTTTACCGGCCACGCAGCCTAGAATGGCTGAGCCGAGCAAAACTGGCTCTTGCGTGGTAGCCACTCCGACTTCCAATCCTGTGCCGTCCGCCAAAATCTGCCGCACCAATGGGCTCAATGCTGCGCCGCCGCTCACAATCATCTGTCCCAGCGGAACGCCCTTTGCTCGA
>JANXSV010000375.1 GCA_025356505.1 Methylovirgula sp. | reverse complement strand
CAAACTCAGCGCAAGCAGCGTCACCAGATTTGGCAATATCACTCGGAACGGCACCCCGCCAAAATGCTTGGCCTTCGATTTTGTAAGCTCTGTTTCGTCAAGGCGCTCCATCAACCGGCCTTAAAGCTCAGTTGTGGCAGGCTTCCGGCAGAATAATCAGCAAGGATTGTCTCTCCGGCGACAGCCTTGCTGCCTAAGCCGACCAGAATTCGCGCGCCTTCGGGCATATAAACATCGACCCTTGACCCGAACCGAATGAGCCCGAAACGATCTCCGGTCCCAATTGCTTCGCTTTCTCGCGCGAAACACAAAATACGACGCGCGATTAAGCCAGCAATCTGAACAACACCAAAAGCGCCCTGCGATGCCTCAATCACCAGCCCGTTACGCTCATTGTCATCGCTTGCCTTATCCAGATCAGCGTTGACGAACAGTCCCGGCTTATAAGCTATCGTTCTTATTTTGCCCGAAACCGGAGCGCGGTTTACGTGGCAATCAAACACGCTCATAAACACCGAAATGCGCTGCATGGGCACAGAGCCAAGCCCCAATTCCGGCGGTGGGGCAAAAAAGCCAACGCTCGACACCATCCCGTCAGCCGGTGAAATAACCAGCCCTTCTCTAAGGGGGGTGACACGCTTTGGATCGCGGAAAAAGTATGCGCACCATGCGGTTGCTATAATACCGACCCAACCAAGCGGGCTCCAGAGCCAATCCAAGAAGAGCGAGACAATGGCAAACGCGAGTATGAATATGTACCCTTCCGGATGGATGGGGGTTATTTGTCTGCGTACTGAATCAAGCATGTTCATGAAGCGAAGCCTTGGTTTGGGGCGCAGATGTGACACCAAATGCGTCAAAAGTCACGAGTGAATTGTCGTCACCAAATGACGCAACATATTTGGTCACGTGTTACGCGCCCTACCCCGCACGTGGAATTTCCAGGCCGCGCAAAACCGCCGGTCGATCGAGACAGCGCTCGAGCCACGCCGGAACATGCTCGAGAGATGCATAGTCGACCAATTCTCCCGCACCATAAAAACCAACGAGGTTTCGCACCCATCCAAGCATTGAAATGTCGGCGATCGTGTAGTCGTCTCCCATAATCCACCGCTTTCCCGCAAGGCGTGTCTCAAGAACCCCTAGCAATCTTTTAGATTCAGTGGCGTAACGGTCTCTTGGGCGCTTGTCTTCAATGTCTTTACCCGCAAACTTATGGAAAAAGCCGAGCTGTCCGAATATGGGCCCGATGGCTGCCATTTGAAAAAATACCCATTCGATTGTCTCGTATCGACGACCCGCGTCGGAGGGCATCAGCATTCCGGACTTATCCGCCAAATAAAGGAGGATTGCGCCGGATTCGAAGAGTGCGAGTGGTTTTGAGCCCGGACCGTTGGGGTCTAAAATAGCAGGGATTTTTCCATTAGCATTGAGTGACAAAAACTCAGGGATCCACGTTTCATTTTTCGTTATATCGACCAAATGTGCCTCGTAGGGCATGCCGATCTCTTCCAGAGCAATAGAAACTTTGACGCCATTAGGTGTTGGAAACGAGTAAAGTTGGAGCCGATCTGGATGTTTTGCCGGCCAGCGCTTTGTGATGGGAAATGATGACAAGTCGGACATTTGAGATTTTCTCCAGGGGCTGTTACCCTGACTTAGGATTTTTAAGCCTCACATTCAAGGCAGCGCCTTGCAGCACGTCACCAGCCAGTGAAGATAAAAGGACTATGAAATGTCTTATGTCGAAGGGTTTCTAATCGCGGTTCCGACAGCGAAAAAGCGCGAATTTATTGAACATGCGCGCCTCGCCGATCAGGTTTTTCTTGATCTTGGAGCGCTGCGGGTCGCCGAATGCTGGGGCAGCAATGTGCCCCATGGCAAACAGACTGATTTTTATCGTGCCGTCCACGCGCGCGAAGACGAGACGGTGGTGTTCAGTTGGATCGAATGGCCGGACAAGGCAGCACGTGACGCCGTCAATGAGCGGCTAAACGAAATGATGGCCAGCGATGACCGCTTCAACCGCGAAAAAAACCCAATGCCGTTTGATGGCAGTCGTCTGATTTATGGCGGCTTTGAGATGATCCTGGATCAAAAGGGAAATGCCGCATGAGCATCACCGTTGAAACCCAGATCAAGGCACAGGTTGCGCCACCCTAACGCGCTATTCCCACTCGATGGTTCCGGGTGGCTTTGACGTTACATCATAGACCACGCGGTTTATCCCCTTAACCTCGTTGATGATGCGCGTCGCTGCGCGGCCGAGGAAATTCATGTCATAGGGAAAGAAATCCGCCGTCATCCCGTCCACTGACGTCACCGCTCGAAGTGCACAAACGAAGTCATAGGTTCGACCGTCTCCCATAACGCCCACGGTGCGCACCGGCAACAACACCGCGAAGGCCTGCCAAATCGTATCATAAAGGCCGGCTTTACGAATTTCTTCGAGATAGATCGCGTCCGCTTTGCGCAGGATTTCTAGCTTTTCGCGTGTGACGCCGCCGGGCAAACGAATGGCTAAACCGGGACCCGGGAAGGGATGACGCCCGACAAAAGCTTCGGGCAGGCCAAGTTCGCGCCCGAGCACACGGACTTCATCTTTAAACAGTTCGCGCAACGGCTCAACGAGCTGCATTTTCATGCGTGCTGGAAGCCCGCCGACATTGTGATGAGATTTGATTGTTACAGAGGGGCCGCCCGTGAACGATACGCTTTCTATGACATCGGGATAGAGCGTCCCCTGTGCCAGAAAATCGGCCCCGCCGAGCCGCTTTGCTTCCGCATCGAAGACGTCGATAAAGAGTTTTCCAATGATCTTGCGTTTGGTCTCGGGATCAGAGACGCCCTCAAGCTCATTGATGAACAGATCCTGCGCCTCTACGTGCACCAATGGAATATTGTAGTGGTTTTTGAATAGCCGCACGACTTCTTCTGCTTCGCCCATGCGCAGCAATCCGTGGTCCACGAAAACGCAAGTCAATTGGTCGCCGACCGCTTCATGCAGCAACAGTGCCGCAACAGACGAGTCGACCCCTCCAGATAGTCCGCAGATCACCTTGCCTGTACCGACATGGGCGCGAATGCGGCCGATGGCAGCCTGGCGAAAAGCATGCATCGACCAATCGGACTTTATGCCAGCTACTTTGTGGACAAAATTAGCGAGAAGCTTCGCTCCATCCGGGGTGTGAACGACTTCGGGGTGAAACATCGTCGTGAAGAATTGGCGACTTTCATCGGAAGCCACGGCGAAGGGTGCGTTTTCCGAGCTGGCTTTCACCGAAAAGCCGGGTGGCAACTGCGTAACGCGGTCCCCGTGGCTCATCCAGACAGGGTAACGGCCCCCCTGCTCCCACAGACCTTCAAACAACGCGCTTGGTGCTTTGATTTCAATCTCGGCGCGGCCAAATTCCGCGGCATGACCGCCTTCCACCCTGCCGCCCAATTGCAGGCACATGGTTTGTTGCCCATAGCAAATTGCGAGAATCGGAACGCCCGCCTCGAAAATTGCTTGTGGCGCCCGAGGTGAATTTCCATCAGTTACTGATGCCGGACCGCCTGAAAATATGACCGCTTTAGGCCGCATTTTCAAAAATGCTGCTTCAGCTGACTGAAATGGCACAATCTCACTGTAGACACCTGCCTCACGAATCCGGCGCGCGATCAACTGTGTGACCTGGCTGCCAAAATCAATGATCAGTACTTTGTCGCCGGTAAACACCGGGCTTGAAACAGATGTTTCACTGCCAATGGTCATAGTGAGAAATCCTTTACCAAGATGAGCGGATTAGGCGAGAAAGCGCCAACACGCAACCTTAAAGCCGGGTTTTTGCGAAATTCTGAACGGATATTAAGCAGCATTTGACCGATTAGTTTGAAGAACGGCAAACACGTCCGCGTTAGTCTGTCCGCAGCTAACCCATCGGACCGTTTATGAAAACTTCAAACCAAATTTGGTCACCAAGCGCAATTCCCTCAATGTTTTCAGAGCATATTGAGCCGGAACCCCATCTGCCCCCGGCTCACGTTGAGGTTTCCAGGGCCCGGCAGTTCCAGGAAAATTCACTGCAAAAATTTGTGCGGATGGCGCGTGCCATTTGGCACTCCGGCGAGAATTTACCGTTCTCGACCACTCTTCACGTTTTAGACGCGGTTTTGCGTGATAAGACGGTTGGTGCGCGGGAAGCTCTTGATCCTAGACACGCTCTAGCGGAACCAGATGGCTTTTGTGCTCTGCTGAACGATGTTTCAGCCGTTTCGCTTATGGATGTTTATGAGCGCGGCTCCTTCGTTGATTCTGGCGTGGCGTCTGCAAGCTGCTGGGCTCCCGCCCAAAGACTTGTGATCGACGTAAATAATCCTCGCCTTTTGAAGGCGGGTCAAAATTCACGTTGGCAATGCGACCTCGATTCGGACTTTGAAGGCGTTTTGACAGCGTGTAATTCAGCCCGAAATGTGAGCAATTCGCCAAAACTGTTGCATGCCTATTGCAGCATGTTTGATACCGGTATCGCGCACTGTGCTTCATTGCGCGACGCGCAGGGAAATCAGGTCGCTGGCCTGTTTGGCGTCGCGGTGGGCCGCGTTCTGGTGGTTCAAGGTGAGTTTTATGCAGATGAAAGCCAGCGCAGCACGCTTTACCTTGCGCTGCTCTCGCAACTGAGACACCGCGGATATCTATTTGCCGATCTCACCCCGGTGCGGGCTGCAGACTTCGAATTCGTGGAGGCAATAAGCCGCGAGAATTTCAGCGCGCTTGTGACTGGAAACCTGGCTCAGGGCTGTGTCGGCAGGTGGATCTCACCCGCCGTTCAGCAGATCTTTGCTTCAGCGGCCTAAAGTTTTGTCTTAGCGCCCCTGCAAGTTTAACGGGAGATGAAACATTGCCCGCCGCTAGCTTTTAGACTCTCGCAAATGCTAACTGCATCATCCTTGCTGAGGTTTGCGACCCGCACCCGGTACACAACCCGCCCGGGACCGAGGTCAGCTTTTCGAACAACGGTTTTGTGACCATTTAATTCGGTTGCATATTGGCCCTGAAGGCGCGCCGCGGTGGCTTTCGCTTCTGCTTCGGTTGCAGGCGCCGCAAGTTGAACCGCGAATGTCCCGGTGTTTGCCGCAGTTTTAGTCTCGCCAGTTTGTGCGTTATCGGTTGCAGCTGAATCGACTGCGGCCGTCTGCACTGGTTTTGCTGCAAGTTTCGCGGGTTTTTGCGCAAGAGTGGGCGATAGTTGGAGAGGCGCGTCTGCCGTCAGCGGCTTGGCCGCGGCCACAACCGGTTTTGGAGCCGGTGCAGCCGCTCGCGTCGTCGCTTTCGGCGTGGTGGCCCTGGGGGCCACGGGTGCCGTATCAGTTGGAGCAACGGTCACGGGCGCGGGTGTCCTCGAGGGCGCACCACCGGCAGCCATCAGAGGCAGCCGAGGCGCAGCGGCTGGAATGGGAATCGGATCAGACTGCGCGGCTAATTGCGCGATTGAGGTCGGTGCTGCCTGCGGCTGCGTAACCTGAGCAGCTGCAGCGCTTAACGGTTTGGCAGGCGCAGAGGCCGCTCCGCCGATAGGTTTGCCAGAGGCATCAATGGTGACCGTTTTCACAGACCGCGGGACAGGCAAACCACTCTCAGAGGGCGGAGTGACCTGTGGCGCGCCTGTTCCGGTCATAATGGCTGAAGTCTGATCACCTGAAAGCGGAATTATTCTTGCAATTTTGATGGGCGGCTGACCCGGTGTTTGAACTATTTCCACCGGCTGTTCCGCCTTGGAAATCAGCTTGGCATTTGCGTCCTGCGCAGGTGCAGCATCCGCGCTGGCGGCTTCCGATTTTGCTGGTTCAACTTTAATTGGCGTAGCCACAGCTTTGACGATTGGAACAGCGCCGTCCGAAGCTTGCTTTAACTGGCCGCGCCATCCAAGCGCGGCTCCAGCCCCCACCATCGCAATTAACAAAACTGCGACCAAGCTTGCCGTTCCGCGCAGCGAGCGGCTGCGCACGTCGGGCGTCATCGCCGCTTCGTAAGCTTCGGTGTAGTCGGGATCCATGTCTTCGGCTTTAACCGGCGCAAGATGGGCGTAAAATTCCGCCTCCGCATCAGCGTCTGACGGAGTTGGGTTGGCCTCATCAAAATAGCGGGGTGAAAAAGGGTCAGGCTGCGGGGTTCGCACATCTGAATTGGCAGCAACCAACTGCTGCGGCGCGGCAAACGCGATCGGTGGCGCTTCGGCAAAAGGCGCAGCCCTGATTCCTTGCGCCGAGAATCCGCCTATCATGCCTTTAAAATCGGGTTCGCGACTTCCTGACTTTACCGATGGGGCCTGCGAGCTAAACAGACCCTTGAAAGGATCGGTTTTCCCGACAATACGGGAAAGTTCGGCAAGAGGGTCACTCTCGGCGCGATCCGTCGGCGCACTTGCGAATAGATTACGCTCAAAATCGTCCAGATCGACCGCGGGGCGGCGCATTTTTAAACCTTCACTCATCGACGACACACTTTCCGGGCGCCGGAGACGTGCTACCGCATCTCCACCGGCGCGCTCACACCGAGTACTCTGAGGCCGGACATCAGCACTTGGGTAAATAACTTAACCAATGCTAACCTAGCTTGAGACAATTCTCTGTTATCTTGATTAATAAAGCGTAATTGAGGCTTTTCATCTCCACGATTCCAGTGCGCATGAAACGCCGTTGCCAGTTCGTGGACGTAAAACGCCAGTCTATGCGGTTCATGGGCGGCGGCGGCAGCCTGAATTTGTCGCGGATACTGCGAAATTAGTCTCAGCAGAGCTTTTTCGCCTTCGTCGTCGAGCAAAGCGAGGTTGGAGTGCGCGAGTGTGTCGTTTGCGAGATCGAGATCTGGGAATGCGGTTAGCGCCTTACGCAGCACAGAATGTGCGCGCGCATTGGCATATTGGACGTAAAACACGGGGTTTTCTTTTGACTGGTCAATAACTTTCGCAAGATCAAAATCTAAAGTCGCGTCGTTTTTACGAAACAACATCATAAAACGAACAGCATCCACCCCGACTTCGTCGACGACTTCACGCAGCGTGATGAAATCACCCGACCGTTTGGACATTTTTACGGGCTCGCCATTACGCATGAGCCGCACCAGCTGACATAATTTTACGTCAAGTTGCGCTCTTCCGTCCGAGATGGCTTGCACAGCAGCCACCATACGCTTGACGTATCCGCCATGGTCTGCGCCCCAAACATCGATCATAGAGGTAAACCCGCGGTCGAATTTTGTTTTGTGATACGCAATGTCCGATGCGAAATATGTATAGCCTCCGTCACTTTTCAGCAGGGGTCGATCCACATCATCGCCAAATTTGGTCGATTCAAACAGGGTCTGCTCGCGATCCTCCCAATCTTCGGGCAACTGTCCCTTGGGCGGAGGTAACCGGCCTTGGTACACCAAACCCTTGTCGCGCAGGTCCCCAAGTGCAGCTTCCACCGCATCAAAATCACCTTGCTTGACCATTAAAGATCGTTCGGAAAAAAAGACGTCATGACTGATGTTCAGGGAGGCAAGATCAGCGCGGATCATGTCCATCATCGAGTCTATAGCTATGGGACGCACGAGGTGCAGAAGCTCACCTTCCGGCTTGTCCAGTAGTGTGGCCCCGTATCGGTTTTTTAAGTCGACGCCCACTGGAACGAGATAATCGCCCGGGTAAAGGCCCTCCGGAATGGTAATGTTTTCGCCCAGCGCTTCGCGATATCGCAGGATGGCTGAACGGGCGAGGACATCAACCTGTGCGCCGGCGTCATTTATGTAATATTCGCGCGTCACGGGGTAACCGGCAAATTCCAGCAAACTGGCGAGCGCATCGCCGAATACTGCGCCGCGGCCATGACCCACATGCATTGGACCGGTCGGGTTCGCCGAAACATATTCAACATTCGTTTTTACGGGCTGTTTAGAGCCACGTCCAAACTCTTCGCCATGGGTGAGGGCAAACCGCATCACGTCGAAAAAGACCTGCGGTTGCAATTGGAGATTTATGAAGCCCGGCCCGGCGACGGTAACCTCTTCCACACCCGTGACTGCGCGCAGATTTGCTGCGATTGCCTCGGCGAACAGACGCGGATTGGCGAAATGAACTTTTGCATCTGCGGCATAAATCATCGCGGCATTTGTGGCGATGTCACCCTTTGAAGCATCGCGCGGCGGCTCAACCACAAACCGTTGCAAGTCTAGATGTTCCGGCAAGCGTCCGTCAGCAATCATTGCTTTCAGAATATTTGAGATTTCTTCTTGAAAATGCGCGAAAATATTCATGCCTAGTCCTTTTGCCCCGGCTTTTTGCACGACGCGTGAGTTGTTGCCTCAGCGCCTAACCCAAAACGTAGGAAAGGTCAAAATGCCGTTGATACTCTTGCAACGCAAATCTATCGGTCATGCCTGCAAGGTAATCTGCGACGGCTTCAGCCGTTTCGGACTCCCCGTCAGAGACGGGACGCCACTCTAGCGGCAGTTTTTCCGGGCTGTTGAGATATAGCCCGAACAATTTCTTCACCACATGATCAGCCTTGATGCGAACGGCCATCACCTTTTGCGCGCGGTACATGTTGGGAAACAAAAACCCCTTGATCGAATTATCTGCTTCAACCATCTTTGGTGAAAGCCCCACGACGGCATGCGTCGCGGCGCGAATTCCGGCTGCGGATGCGGCATCAAGACTGGTTAAACGCGCGGCGCTTTCATTTAGCGCATCTTCGACGAAACGGGTGATGATCCGCCGACCTAATTCATGGATTTTGCGGCTTCGATCGAGCTGAGGGTAGCGTTCATCAAGTTCTTCAAGAATATTTTCGATGAAGGGTATTGCCCGCAAATCATCAAGATCAAATAGGCCGGCTCTAAGCCCGTCATCGATATCATGGGTGTTATAAGCAATATCATCTGCAATTGCAGCCGTTTGCGCCTCTGCGCTGCTGTAGCTTGAGAGCTCCAGAGGAAAAAGTGCGTCAAAATCCAAAATGTGAGCGGATATCGGAGTTTTCGGTTTTTGCCTGCTTGAAGGGCGCGTGGCTCCGATGAGCGGCCCGTTATGCTTGACGATCCCCTCAAGACACTCCCAGCTGAGATTCAGTCCGTCAAACTGCGCATATCGGCGTTCCAGCTTGGTTACAATCCGAAGTGCGTGGGCGTTATGATCAAATCCGCCAAACTGAGACATGCATTGGGCAAGGGCATCCTCGCCCGTGTGACCAAACGGCGTGTGCCCTAAATCATGTGCCAATGCTATGGCTTCGGCCAGATCATCATCAAGGCGCAGTCCACGCGCCAAGGCTCGGGCAATTTGCGCGACTTCAATCGTGTGGGTGAGGCGCGTGCGGTAATGATCGCCTTCGCTGGGCACAAACACCTGACTTTTAAAAGCCAATCGTCTGAAAGCCGTGCAATGGACTATTCTGTCGCGGTCGCGCTGAAACTCTGTTCGCGTTGGGGAGCGACTTTCAGCCACGAGGCGCCCGCGCGACATATCACTGTGCGAGGCGAAAGGCGCGCGGGAAAAATGCTCCGCCCTCACTTTTTACAAAACACCGCTTTTGCGCTTTTGCCGCCATCGGCCCAGATAACTTGCAAAGCACTGTTTTCCACGATGAGTTGGAAATGGTCTGGATGGGCTTTTGCATCTTCCTCGCCCTGACATGCGGGGGAAGTGACATTATAAACCAGTTTGCCGTCAGAACTGGACACCTGATCGTAAGTCACCTTTGTGCAGGTATAGGTCTGGAAATCGATGCGATTGCGGGCGATTTTCGCAAATAATTCACTGCCACACTCAGGCTTTGTGAGCGAGTATTCACCTTGAGGAAAGAGTTCTGCCGCAGAGGCCGAAACGCCTTGCCCGCAAAACAGAATGCAAGCACCTAAAGCCAGACCTCGCGCGCGCATTGTTAGCCCTCTTGTGAGATGTTAGTTTAGGGAACCTGTAGACGGCAATCAAGCAAGATTACTTTCTCAAACTGCTCATATCTTTCCAAAATCCAGCCCATAATCGCGCAGTTTGTCTCGACAATCTTGCGGAAAGGCGAATACACCACTATGTC
This sequence comes from Methylovirgula sp., assembly GCA_025356505.1. GTDB lineage: Bacteria > Pseudomonadota > Alphaproteobacteria > Rhizobiales > Beijerinckiaceae > JANXSV01. The sequence goes on along the minus strand of JANXSV010000375.1, from coordinate 665 downwards.
AGATCTAGAGGTATTTCCATGATCAGCGCAACTTCACCATTAACTTTGAGCGCTGCGGCGGCTCAACGCATTGTAAAAGTGCTTACCCGCGAACCTGAAGGCGCAATGCTGCGGGTGGCTGTAAACGGCGGCGGATGCTCAGGATTTCAATATGCATTTGAGATCACGCAGGAAAAATTGACAGAAGACCTTGTGGTTGTTCGCGATGGCGCAACGCTTTTGGTTGATCCTACTTCGCTGGAGTTCTTATCTGGCTCGGAAGTTGATTTCGTTGACGATCTGATGGGGCAATCCTTCAAAATCCATAACCCCAATGCCACATCCTCCTGCGGTTGCGGGACAAGTTTCTCGGTTTAAATTCAGTCTGAGTGGCACATGGAAGCGCTGTTTATCGGTCAGGCCTATATCGACGTCACGCTCGTCGCTCAGTCTATCCCAACCGGAGATGAGAAGTCCGTTGCGCAGGATTACGCGGTTTCCTTCGGGGGCAATGCCGTCACCGCCGCCTTCGCCTGCGCAAAGCTCGGAGTTGTCCCTGATTTGCTGGCATCTGTTGCTGACGACTGGTTGGGGCGGATGTTTCTGGATATGGCAGCGCGGTATGCCATACCTGTTCATGGGCGCAAGGTGCGTCGCTCTTCTCTATCGTTCATTCTGCCACAAGG
>JANXSV010000362.1 GCA_025356505.1 Methylovirgula sp. | reverse complement strand
CGATGCCGGCGTGTTGGTGGCGGAGCGCGAATCAGCCGACTACTTCGAAAAAGCCGCCAAGGGACGAGACGGCAAATTGGCCGCGAACTGGATCATTAACGAGCTTTTCGGGCGGTTGAACAAAGAGGGAAAAGACATTTCTACATCTCCAATATCTGCCGCGCAGATTGGAGGGATTGTTGATCTTATTCAGGCCGGGACTATATCGGGGAAGCTCGCGAAAGACCTCTTCGAGATAGTCTGGGTCGAAGGCGGCGACCCGGCCGCCGTCGTTGAAGCGCGCGGCATGAGACAGGTGACCGATACCGGCGCGATTGAAAAAGCCGTCGTAGAGATTATAGCCGCGAACCCGGACAAGGCAGCACAGGCTGTTGCAAAGCCCGGTATGCTTGGCTGGTTTGTCGGGCAAGTCATGAAAACGACCGGCGGCAAAGCCAACCCGCAGGCGGTGAGCGATATATTGAAGGCCAAGCTCGGCCTTTAAGCAGACAGGCTTTCTGTCCAACATATCAGCGTTTTAAAACAGGAGCCTCGTCATGACCAAGCCAATCGATTTGTATTACTGGCCGACACCAAATGGTCAGAAAATATCTGTCATGCTCGAGGAGTGCGACCTCGCCTATGAGGTGCATCCGATAAATATCGGCAAGGGTGAACAGTTTGCTCAGGCCTTCCTTGACATTTCACCAAACAACCGCATTCCGGCGATCGTTGATCACGAAGGGCCGGATGGAAAGCCGATTTCTGTTTTCGAGTCTGGCGCAATCCTGCAATATCTGGCGCGCAAGACCGGCAAATTTTACGGAAAAGACGAACGCTCCCGCGTCTTGGTTGACGAATGGCTGTTCTGGCAGGTGGGTGGTCTTGGTCCGATGGGCGGGCAGGCTAATCATTTTGTGCATTACGCACCGGAAAAGGTGCCATACGGCATCACGCGGTACACCAATGAGGTCAATCGTCTGCTTGGTGTGATGAACAGAAGGCTGGAAAATAACGCGTTTCTGGCTGGCGATTACTCCATCGCTGACATGGCGAGCTACCCTTGGGCGAGAGGCGCGGAGCGCGTAGGGCAGGATTTTGCGGACTTCCCGCATTTGAAGCGCTGGCTTGATGCGAACTGGTCTCGCCCGGCAGTTCAAGTTGGCATCAAGGTAGCGGCAGAAATGCGAAGCAACCTCGCTGAGGATAAAGCAGCGCAAGCGATTATGTTTAACCAAAAAGCACGCTAACGGTTGATCTACTTGCCTTGGTTCAAGGCGGGGAACGCGCGCGGGCAGCCTATGCTTTTCTTGACAAATCGCTGCCGCCATGCGCTTTTCGCGCCTTATTTTGGCAAACCGAAAAGCGTGAAAAATGTCCTTGCTCAAATCCGTCTACCGCACCAATACCTGTGCCGAACTCAACGAAGGGCTGATCGGCCATGAGGTGAGCTTGTCGGGGTGGTGCCATCGTATTCGAGACCATGGCGGCCTGCTATTCATCGATTTGCGTGACCACTACGGCTTGACGCAGGTTGTCGCTGACCCGGACTCGCCCGCCTTCGCTGCGGTTGAAAAATTCCGTGCGGAATGGGTCGTTAAGGTTACCGGCCTTGTCCGTAAAAGGCCAGAAGGAACCGAAAACCCGGGTCTTCCCACCGGCATGGTGGAGGTCTTTGTGACATCCGTTGAAGTTTTGGGAGCCGCAGCAGAGCTACCATTGCCGGTTTTCGGTGATGTTGATTATCCGGAAGAAACCCGCCTGAAATATCGCTTTCTCGATTTGCGGCGCGAGCGCTTGCACAACAACATCATGTTGCGCGGCAAAGTCGTGGATTTCCTGCGTGCGGGAATGAAGGCGCAGGGCTTTAACGAGTTTGCCACGCCGATTTTGACTGCCTCAAGTCCAGAAGGCGCGCGCGATTTTCTGGTGCCGTCGCGGTTGCATCCCGGCAAATTTTACGCGCTACCGCAGGCGCCCCAACAATATAAGCAGTTGCTAATGATGGCGGGTTTCGATCGCTATTTTCAGATTGCTCCATGTTTTCGTGATGAGGACCCGCGCGCCGATCGTCTGCCGGGCGAGTTTTATCAGCTTGATCTTGAGATGAGCTTTGTCGAGCAGGAAGATGTTTTCCGTACGGTCGAGCCGGTTATCCGGGGGGTGTTTGAGCAATTTGGCAAGGGCAAGCGAGTCACGCAGAATTGGCCACGCATTCCATATGCCGAGGCAATGCGTAAATATGGTTCTGACAAGCCAGACTTGCGCAATCCGATTGAAATGCAGGAAACCTCAGAACATTTTCGCGGCTCCAATTTCAAGGTGTTCACCCGGCTGCTTGAAGAGCCTAAAAATCAGGTTTGGGGCATTCCGGCACCCGGCGGAGGGCAGCGCACTTTTGCTGACCGAATGAATGCCTGGGCTCAGGGTGAGGGCCAACCTGGCCTTGGCTACATTTTGTTTTTTGACAAGGCCAAGGATGAAACCACACAGCAAGCGACCCCCGGTGCATCCGGTGTTGGCGGTCGAGGCCCGCTCGCCAATAATATCGGCCCGGACCGCGTTGAGGCGATTCGGGCTCAACTTAATCTGAACGCCGGAGATGCTGCGTTTTTTGCTGCGGGTGATCCTTCGAAATTTGCCACTTTTGCCGGATCCGCGCGGCGTAAAATTGGTGAAGAGTTGAAATTAATCGACGAAAATCAGTTTGCTCTCGCTTGGATTGTCGACTTCCCGATGTTCGATTGGAACGAAGAGGATAAGAAGGTCGACTTCTCACACAACCCATTTTCTATGCCGCAAGGCGGCATGGAAGCCATGCAGACGCAAGGCCCTGTCACCATTAAAGCGTTTCAATATGACATCGCATGCAATGGATATGAGCTTGCCTCGGGTGGAATTCGCAATCATAAGCCGGATGCAATGGTAAAGGCGTTTGAAATTGCCGGATATTCTGAAGAGACGGTGATTGAGCGCTTTGGTGGCATGTACCGCGCGTTCCAATATGGTGCTCCGCCGCACGGCGGAATGGCAGCGGGCGTAGATCGGATCATAATGTTGCTCGCCGGAGAGCAAAATCTCCGTGAAGTGGCTCTATTCCCCATGAACCAGAAAGCCGAGGATCTGCTCATGGGCGCACCTGCGGAGGCGAGCCCCAAGCAAATGCGCGAGCTTGCGCTTCGGGTGAATTTGCAAGCGAAATAATAGCCGATTTGGGCTTGGCTTCCCACAGAACAGAAATCTGCGGTCCGCGCGGCATTCTTTGATTGGAGTGCCGCGTTTTTGTGGTTAGAACGAAATTAGACTCAAGGGGAACCGCGCGCATGGCTTCAAATATGTCCGATGATCTTCGTTCCGGCGCGCTGATTTATCATCAATACCCAAAACCTGGAAAACTGGAAATTCAGGCGACCAAGCCGCTGGGCAATCAGCGTGATCTTGCGCTAGCCTATTCGCCGGGTGTTGCAGCGGCCTGCGAAGCGATTGTTGATGATCCGGCAAACGCCGCCGAATATACAATTCGACAAAATTTGGTGGCTGTTTTGACAAATGGCACTGCGGTTCTCGGGCTGGGCGATATCGGGCCTCTGGCTTCTAAACCCGTGATGGAGGGCAAAGCCGTCCTGTTCAAAAAATTCGCAGGCATAGACGTATTCGACATCGAAGTGGCTGAAAAGAACGTAGATAAGCTCGTAGATGTCATTTGTGCGCTTGAACCAACCTTCGGTGGTATCAACCTTGAAGATATCAAAGCGCCTGAATGTTTTGAAGTTGAGCGCCGCTGCCGCGAGCGCATGAACATTCCGGTGTTTCATGATGACCAGCATGGCACAGCCATCATTGTTGGTGCAGCAGTGCTTAACGGTCTCGAATTTGCCGGCAAAAAGATAGAAGATGTAAAAGTAGTCTCTAGCGGCGCGGGAGCCGCGGCCCTTGCATGTCTCAACCAACTGGTTTCACTTGGGGTCAAGCGTGAAAACGTTTGGGTAACTGATCTTGAGGGCGTGGTATTTCAAGGCCGCACAGCTCTGATGGACGAATGGAAGTCGGTCTATCAGCAACAGACCGAGATGCGCACGTTGCGAGAAGTCATCGTCGGAGCCGATGTGTTTCTTGGCTTGTCTGCGGGAGGGGTGCTCAAGGCAGATATGGTCGCAAGCATGGCACCAAAGCCGTTGATATTGGCTTTGGCAAACCCGAATCCTGAAATTTTACCGGAGGATGCTCTGGCCGTTCGTCCCGACGCAATGATCTGCACCGGTCGATCTGACTATCCTAACCAAGTCAACAATGTGCTTTGTTTCCCCTACATCTTTCGCGGTGCTTTGGACGTGCACGCTACGACCATAAATGAAGATATGAAGAGAGCCGCCGTGCGCGCGATTGCGGAGCTGTCACGCGAGACGCCATCCGATGTTGTGGCGAGGGCATATGGCGGCGAAGCGCCGATGTTTGGGCCAACCTCGCTGATCCCGAGCCCGTTTGACCCGCGACTTATTTTACGGATAGCGCCAGCTGTCGCTAAGGCCGCGATGGATAGCGGTGTTGCGCGCAAACCGATTCAAGACTTCAAGGCCTACAACGAGACTTTGGGGCGGTTTGTGTTTCGTTCGGGCTTTATCATGAAGCCTTTGTTTGAGCAGGCCAAACTTAATCCAAAGCGTGTCATTTACGCGGACGGGGAAGAGGAGCGGGTGCTACGCGCTGCCCAGGTTGTAATTGAGGAGGGGCTAGCGGTCCCAATTCTAATTGGACGTCCTGCAGTCGTTGAAGCGCGCTTGGAGCGTTTTGGTCTCTCGATCCGCCCTGGTAAAGACTTTGAATTGGTGAATCCGGAAAATGATCCGCGCTACCGTGATTTTGTTGCAGAATACGTAGAAGCAGCGGGACGGAAGGGAATTTCGCCCGCCGCGGCACGCGCTATGGTGCGCACAAGCGGCACGATCATTGCCGCAATTGCCGTGCGGCGCGGAATGGCCGATGCCATGATTTGTGGCCTCGAAGGCAGATTTCGCTCTCGATTGAAGCACATCAAAGACAT
>JANXSV010000367.1 GCA_025356505.1 Methylovirgula sp. | reverse complement strand
GTGCGTTAATGTTTGGTTTTGGCATTCTTTCCCTGACCACGTTCCTGCCGTTGGTTGGCGTTGTTTTTCTCCTCCTATTAAAAGGGGATGATCAGGCAACTTTGCGTAACGTGCGCTGGGTATCGCTTTTCACCACCCTTATCACATTTGCTGTTTCTATTGTGGCTTGGAATCGTTTTGACACGGGCTCCGCCGCTTTTCAGCTTGTGGAGCAGCGCGCTTGGTTCTCGGATAAAATCCTGTTCAAACTTGGCGTCGACGGCATTTCTATGCCTTTTGTGTTGCTGACGACCTTTTTGATGCCATTTTGCATTCTGGCGTCCTGGACTTCGGTCACTCTACGCGTTCGCGAATACATGATTGCTTTCCTGGTGCTGGAAACCTTGATGATCGGCGTCTTCACCGCGCTGGATTTAATGCTGTTCTACCTGTTTTTCGAGGCCGGCTTGATACCGATGTTCTTGATCATCGGCATCTGGGGAGGCAAGCGCCGTATCTATGCCAGTTTTAAGTTCTTCCTCTACACTCTGCTGGGCTCCTTGCTGATGCTGCTTGCCATCATGGCAATGTATTGGACTGTCGGAACAACAGACATTGAAGTGCTCTTAAAGACATCCTTCCCCGTCGCAATGCAAAAGTGGCTTTGGTTTGCGTTCTTTGCCTCCTTCGCAGTGAAGATGCCTATGTGGCCGGTTCACACTTGGCTGCCGGATGCGCACGTGGAAGCGCCAACAGCGGGTTCGGTCATCCTAGCCGGTATTTTGTTGAAAATGGGTGGGTACGGCTTATTGCGGTTTTCGCTGCCTATGTTCCCCGATGCGTCTCACTATTTCGCGCCGTTGGTGTTCACTATGTCGGTGATTGCGATCGTCTACACGTCGCTTGTCGCGCTTGTGCAGGAAGACATCAAAAAGCTCATCGCCTATTCGTCGGTCGCACACATGGGCTTTGTCACCATGGGCCTCTTCGCCATGAACCAGCAAGGTGTACAGGGTGCTGTTTATCAAATGGTCAGTCACGGCCTTGTCGCAGGCGCGCTGTTCCTCTGCGTTGGTGTCGTATATGACCGTATGCACACGCGCGATATTGCGGCTTATGGCGGCCTGGTGAATCGTATGCCGAAATATGCTGTCGTGATGCTGGTCTTCACAATGGCCAATGTTGGCCTTCCCGGTACGTCGGGTTTCGTCGGGGAATTCATGACTTTGCTAGGAACTTATAAAGCCAATAGTTCGGTTGCTCTGTTCGCGACACTCGGTGTAATCCTGTCTGCAGCTTATGCGCTTTATCTCTACCGGCGTGTGATTTTTGGGGTCCTGGATAAGCCAGCCTTGATGAATATTGCCGACCTCGACGCACGCGAAATTGTCATCATGGTGCCCTTGCTCGCACTTGTTATTTATTATGGTGTCCACCCCCAGCCAATCCTCGATGCCTGTGCCGCATCTGTTGATCATTTGGTCAAGGGCTTCGATGCCGCTTTGGCTGCGACTAAAACCGCAGCTCTGACAGTCCAGTAGGAATAGACAATGAACGCGCCGATTTTTGCACTTGCTCCGGTTTTGCCTGAGATCATCGTTTCATTGGGCGCGCTAGGGCTCATTTTGCTCGGTGCTTTGAGAGGCGAAACTGCCGCTTGGTTGGTAGCGGAACTAGCGGTGGCCATCCTGGGTGTCGCCATTATCGTAGTGTTGCGCCATCCAGATACAACTGGTGCAGATTTTTCCGGTTCCTTCATCGACGACGCTTTCGGGCGTTACATGAAGGTTCTATCTCTCATCGGAGCTCTGGTGGCGCTGCTCTTATCATTGGACTTCACCGCACGCGAAAAGTTCGCGTCGTTTGAATATCCCATTCTCATTCTGCTCTCAACCATTGGCATGATGCTGATGGCTTCGGCCAATGATCTCATTGCGCTCTACATGGGTTTGGAATTGTCGTCGCTGGCCTTGTATGTCATCGCAGCCATAAAGCGCGACGATGTTAAGTCCTCGGAAGCCGGTCTCAAATATTTCGTGCTCGGCGCTTTATCATCAGGGATGCTGCTTTACGGCGCATCGCTGATTTACGGTTTTTCCGGAACGGTTTCCTTTAATGGCATAGCGCACGCCATTCACGGACAGGTGTCGATCGGCGTTATCTTCGGACTCGTCTTCATGATGGCCGGTATGGCGTTCAAAATCTCGGCCGTTCCGTTTCATATGTGGACGCCAGACGTTTATGAAGGTGCACCAACACCCGTGACGGCATTTTTCGCTTCAGCCCCGAAAATGGCCGCTGTTGCAATGATGGTGCGCATCCTGAGCACTGCCTTTCCCGGGATTGTCACCCAGTGGCAGCAAATTGTTGGCTTTCTAGCGATTCTCTCCATGCTGCTTGGTGCCTTTGCGGCGATTGGCCAGACGAATATAAAGCGCCTCATGGCCTATTCGTCGATCGGCCATATGGGTTTCGCGTTGGTCGGCTTGGCCGCAGGCACCCAGATTGGCGTTCAGGGCGTTCTCATCTACATGACTATCTACCTGCTCATGACGCTAGGGACATTCGCCGCTATAATTTCAATGCGCCGCAATGGTCAGATGGTTGAAACAATCGCCGATCTTGCGGGACTATCTAAGACCAATGGCAAAATGGCCTTCTTTTTGGCCATGATGATGTTTTCTTTGGCCGGAATTCCGCCTCTTGCGGGCTTTTTTGGCAAGTTCTATGTCATTGGCGCGGCGATGGAAGCTCACCTTTACACTTTAAGCACGATCGCCGTTCTTGCGTCGGTGGTATCGGCCTTCTACTATCTACGCATTGTCAAGATCATGTACCTTGACGATTCCGTCGGCGCATTTGACAAGCCTTACTGGGTTGTCGACTGGGCGCTCGTGCTTTCGGGCATCTTTGTACTTGCCTTCTGGGTCTATCCTTCACCAATCATTATCGGCGCGATGGCGGCGGCCAAGAGCCTCTTCTAGCATTGCTGCTCCCTTCGCCTTTTAGAGTCGAAATTTTCGACACTCTCGGTTCAACGCATGATGAAGTGCTAAGTCGAGCGCGGCTTGGCGAAGCGGGCTTCTTGTGGATCATGGCGAGATCCCAAACTTCCGGGCGGGGTCGCCTTGGCCGGGTATGGCAGTCTCCCCCGGGTAATTTTTACGCGAGCTTACTTTTATATGATCCAGCGCCGCTGGACTCGATAGCTCAGCTTGGCTTTGTTGCCGGGGTTGCGTTGTATGATGCCGCGAGTGAAATAAGTGGTCTTTCCAATCTACGCTTAAAATGGCCGAACGATCTTGTCGTTGGGGGAGGGGTCAAGCTTTCTGGCCTGTTGCTGGAGGCAGTATCAACTCCGCGGGGCAGAGCTGTCGCACTTGGCTTCGGCATCAATTGCGCAACAAGTCCCAAAGGGCTTGAATATAAAACAGCATGTCTCAATGATCTTGCTGGAAGGCACATCCCTGCTGAGACTCTGCTTGTGCCGCTGAGTACCGCCCTTGACGTCTGGATGAAGGTCTGGGAAAGGGGCCAAGGCTTCGCTCTTGTGCGTAAGGCCTGGATGGAACGTGCTGCAAACTTGAATCAGATTATAAAAGTGCGCCGCCATGCTGATGTTTTATCTGGTATTTTTGAAGGATTAGACTCGTCTGGCCGTCTCTTGCTGCGCTGCGGAAAAGAAAGCGTGACAATTGAAGCAGGTGACGTATTCCTCATTTAATTTTATCGAAGGGGTGTGGCGCCCTGTGCAAAAAGTCACCGCTGGATTTGAAGGATTGGCATGTCAAAAAAAATAGATGGTTTGGTTTTCGTTCCGTTGGGCGGATTAGGTGAAATCGGTATGAACTGCGGCCTCTACGGCTTCGGTCCCGAAAAACATCGTAAATGGATCATGGTCGATCTTGGCGTCTCTTTTGCCGGGCCAGACCTCCCTGGCATTGATCTCATCATGCCAGACATCAGTTTCATTGAAAAAATCCGCAAGGATTTGCTGGCGCTCATCATAACCCATGCGCATGAGGACCATATCGGCGCAGTAGCGGAGCTATGGCCTCGTTTAAAGTGCCCCGTCTATGCGACCCCCTTCGCGGCGGGTCTGCTGGAAGCCAAACGCTTGATGGAACCGAATGCGCCGAACATCAAGACCCAAGTGGTTCAGCAAGGTGGCGTGGTTTATCTTGACCCTTTCAGCATAGAATTCATCGCCGTGGCGCATTCGATACCGGAGAGCAACGCGCTGGCCATTCGGACGCCCGCGGGCTTGATCGTACATACGGGCGATTGGAAAATCGATGAAACACCGATGGTTGGCCGCCCGACAGATGAGGCCCGCTTTCGTGCCCTTGGTGATGAGGGCGTACTAGCACTCATTTGCGATTCGACAAATGTTCTGCGCGCCGGCATCAGCCCTTCTGAAACTGACGTAGCCAAAACTTTGATGGAGTTGGTTGCTGATGCGCCCGGTCGCGTCATCGTCACAACCTTTGCTTCGAATGTCGCCCGCCTCAAAGCGACGGCGGACGCTGCAGCTGCGGCAGGGAGGCGCGTGGCGATAGTTGGCCGCGCAATGGACCGTGTTGTCACCGTCGCGCGTGAATGTGGCTATCTTGACGGCGTCATGCCATTTCTCTCGGCTCAGTCCGCGCGTGATATCCCGCGCAAACAACTCGTAGTATTAGCCACTGGGTCGCAGGGCGAACCGCGCGCCGCTCTGGCCCGCATGGCAGAAGATGAGCATCCGGATTTGAAGCTTTCGACCGGCGATCGGGTCATCTTCTCGTCTCGTCCTATACCGGGCAATGAAAAAGCCATCAATGCCAACATCAATGGCCTCGTCGCCCAGGGCATTGAAGTGGTCACTGACCGCACAGCATTGGTGCATGTTTCTGGTCATCCGCGTCAGGCGGAGCTGGCACGCATGTACGAATGGGTCCGGCCTCGGATCGCCATCCCGGCGCACGGAGAAGCTTTGCATCTTGATGAGCATGCCAAATTTGCGAGGGCGCAAGGCGTGCCGAAGGTAATCAAAGCGTACAACGGTGACGTGGTTTTAATTGCCGAAAGTGAAAATGGCAGCGAGCCAGGCGTGGTCGACCAAGTGGTTCATGGCAAGATTGTCAAAGACGGCAATCAGATGGTGTCTATGAACGATGACGCTATCTCGCAGCGAAAGCGGCTCAGTTTTGCCGGTGTGGTGTCTGTGGCTTTGGCCATCACTGCCAAAGGCGAACTTGCCGGTGATCCGGACGTGATGCATTCTGGATTGCCGACCCGTGTGATTGCCGGTGAGATGGACGCAATTATTGATGAGGCGGTGTTTTCAACCTTTGACAACATGCCGAAACAGAAGCGGCGTGATGCGGATATGGTTGTAAACGCTGTGGAAAAGGCGGTCCGTTCGGCAGTTGGCCATGCTTGGGGCAAAAAGCCCAACGTGCATGTTTTGGTGCTTGAGGTCTAAACAGCGGGGAAAAGCGATGATAGGCCGCCTCAATCATGTCGCTATCGCAGTGCCGGATATCGGGGCTGCCAGCGCCACCTACAGAGACATTCTCGGCGCGCACGTAGGCGCGCCATTTGCGCAGGCCGAACACGGCGTAACTGTCGTGTTTATCGAATTGCCAAATACTAAGATTGAACTTCTCGAACCTTTGGGGGCTAACTCGCCTATCTTGAAGTTTCTAGAAAAAAATCCGAATGGCGGCATTCACCACCTCTGCTACGAAGTAGAGGACATCATCGCGGCTAGCGACCGGCTCAAAAGCAAAGGGGCGCGCGTGCTTGGGGATGGGAACCCCAAAATAGGGGCGCACGGCAAGCCCGTCTTGTTTCTACATCCAAAAGACTTAAATGGGACGCTAATAGAATTGGAGCAGATTTGATGACCATACCCATGGGCATAGCTGTGTACTTTACCATGTGGTGGATCGTACTATTCGCCGTTTTGCCCTTTGGCGTCCGCTCTCATGATGAACACGGGAGCACTCTGCAAGGAACCGACCCGGGAGCGCCGGTAGCTACCCATATGGCTGTTAAGGCATTTTGGACAACCCTTATCTCCGCTCTGCTGTTTGCGGCTTTGCTTTATTATATGAGCCTTTAACCATTCGACCTGACATAGGCGCATTTCGTCACAGGCAAAAAGAGGTGTTTTTTATGCAAACCGCTTGACCTCACGGAGGGTTGCGGTTACGCAGACACATCCTTGGGGAACAAGTCTCGCATATGTGAGAGCGTGTAGCTCAGCCGGTAGAGCATCTGACTTTTAATCAGAGGGTCTCGGGTTCGAATCCCGACGCGCTCACCAAGGATTACATTATATCCTTCACGCACTGTAAATTCCGCAGTTGTGGTTTGGAGACATCGAGATGATCTGCCTTCGATCTGCAGGGGTTGAGACTTTCAGGTGTATGAATATCTTCCAAAACTTTGCTGTATTAAGGTTATAACGGTCGCTTAAATGGCGTTAGCGTAGATACAGTGCTGGCCATATCTTTTTTAGAATTTTACTAGAGCTTTAAGGCCGTTCGGAAAATCTGAGTGTTGACAGACCGGCAATTATCTGGAATTGTTTCCGTAATGACAGCGCTAACATTATATGCTTGAAATTAATTTCGGCAAAATGCAGCACGAGACAGGCCAAAATCCAGCGGGCGACTCGGGACCTTAACCTTGCCGCGTAGTGGGAAAAACAGGCCAGAAAAAAGTCAAGCTCGGGATGGCTAACGCTCAAGGTAGAATTTAAATGTCTGTATCGGAACGTCAAACACAGTCACCTCTGCAAGTCCCTGGGCCAGATACAGGCACCCAGCTTGCTGCGCGTTTTGGCCAGTTGTTGAAGATACGTGAGCTGAATGTATTTATAGCTTTGCTCGCTGTAGGCGCGCTCATCAGCTTTTTCACGCCATATTTTCTCACCACAAATAACCTGATGGGCGTATTCAGGTCCTTCTCCATGACCGCGATTATGAGCATCGGTATGGTGATGGTGATCATTACCGGCGGTATCGACCTTTCGGTGGGTTCGGCGATGGGGCTGTCCTCGCTCGTCACAGCACTCTGCTTCCAGCTTGGCGAACCCACAGCGGTTTGCGTAGCCGCTGGGCTCGCGGTGGGGCTGATTTTCGGCACCATCAACGGACTGCTTATCACAGGTATCGGCCTTCCGCCTTTCATCGCCACGCTCGGCACATTAAGCATTGGGCGTGGACTTATGTATATCATTACACACGGCGTCCCGCTAACGCCCGATACTCCTGAGTCCTTTGCCGTGCTTGGCCAAGGCTACATCAGCCTTGTGCCGGTGCCTGTCGCGATCATGGTAATCATGATGATATGTTTTTCCATTCTGATGACCAAAACGCGCTTTGGTCGTCACGTGTACGCAACAGGCGGCAATGAGATTGCGGCCCGACTCAGCGGCGTCAAAACCAACCGTATCAAGCTCATCGTTTACATTACATCGAGCACGATAGCGTCGCTTGCAGGCATCATAAGCTTTTCACGCTATCTCTCGGCTGAGCCAGCATCGGGGTTTGGCGCGGAACTCGACGTTATCGCTGCAGCTGCAATAGGCGGCGCCAGTCTTTCCGGAGGTATCGGTAGTGTGGGAGGCGCAGTTATCGGCGCCGCGCTTGCCGGTATCATCGCGAACGGTGTTGTTCTCATGAACATCAACACTTATGCGCAGCAGGCCATTACCGGCGCAGTCATTCTCATCGCGGTGAGTATGGATGTTCTGCGTACAAATAACAGGAGGTCATAGTAAGGGGATAAACACGTATCAAGCCGAATGAACCAAGAAAAGTCCGATTAAAATCTGTAACGGGAAACGTTAAACATCTAGGAAGGTAATCAAAATGAAGTCATTTCACAACGTACTGCGCGCAACGCTGTTAGCGCTGCCATTGTTTGTTTCCGTCAATGCGATGGCAAAAGATGCAAAGGATATCGTCATTGCCGTGATTCCAAAGGTTGCTGTGCCATTTTTTGATGACTGCAACACTGGTGCAAAAAATGCCGCATCTGCCCTCGGCGTGCAGTATCAGTGGGTTGTCCCCCAGAACACCCAGGGCTCAACTCAGGTCAAGATCATGGAAGATCTGATCGCAAAGAAAGTTGACGGCATCGCAATTTCGGTGAACGAGCCAAAGTCAGTTGAAGGCGTCATCAAACAGGCTATCGCAGCCGGCATCAAGGTTTTGACCTTTGACAGCGATAGCGCCAACAGCGGTCGCAGCCTCTACATCGGCACCATCAACAAGGCCGCCGGTGCAACCATGGGTGAGTCCATGGGCAAGGCACTTGATGGTAAAGGCGAAGTGGCCATTGTTACTGGTCAGCTTGGTGCATCCAATTTGAACGAGCGCATTGATGGCATCAAG
>JANXSV010000324.1 GCA_025356505.1 Methylovirgula sp. | reverse complement strand
ATGACCTTCGCCCGAAACGCGATCGCCGATTTTGAAATTTTTGACCTCCGAGCCGATCTCGGCGATGGTGCCGACATACTCGTGCCCGACCACCATCGGCACCGGAATTGTGGCTTGCGCCCATTTATCCCAATTGAAGATGTGCAAATCCGTGCCGCAAATTGCGGTTTTGCGGATTTTGATCAGGACATCATTGGGGCCAAACGCCGGCTTCGGGCTGTCCTGCAACCATAAACCACGCTCGGATTTGGCTTTGACCAGAGATTTCATCGATTTAAACCCTCACGCGATCAAGTTGAGTTTACGTCCGGCTTTTGCGAAAGCCGCCAGAGCGAAGGCAATGTTAGCTTCGCTCAGCGCAGCGTTCATCTGAGTCCGGATACGTGCCTTGCCGTGAGGCACGACGGGGAAGGAAAAGGCCGTGACGTAGAGCCCCTCCTCCGCCAATTCTGACGCCAGAGCAGTGGCCTTAACGGCATCGCCGAGCATCACCGGTGCAATCGGGTGTTCGCCAGGCACGAGCGTGTAGCCAAGCGCTTCGAGGCCGGAGCGAAGGCTGCGCGCGTTATTTTGTAGTTTGACGCGCAAATCTTCGCCTTCAATCAGCATATCGATCACCTCAATGGTGGCGGCGACGATGGCGGGAGCGAGCGCATTTGAAAACAAATAGGGACGCGCGCGCTGCCTTAACAAGTCGATGATGGGTTTGGGCCCCGCCACATAGCCGCCCGAGGCTCCGCCCATTGCCTTGCCAAAGGTGCCTGTGAGCAGCTGGACGCGGCCTTCAACGCCGAAATGCTCCGGCGTGCCTGCGCCGCGCTTCCCCATGAAGCCGATGGCGTGGCTGTCATCAACCAGAACAGTGGCGTCATATTTTTCTGCCAGATCGCATATTGCCGGAAGGTTGGCGATGATGCCATCCATGGAAAACTCGCCGTCGGTCACAATCAGCCGATGGCGCGCGCTTTGAGCTGCAATCAGTTGCGCTTCGAGTTCGGCCATATCGTTGTTGGCATAACGAAAGCGTTGCGCCTTACACAGCCGGATACCGTCGATGATTGAGGCGTGGTTCAGCGCATCAGAAATCACAGCGTCCTCCGCGCCAAGCAGCACTTCGAACACGCCGCCGTTGGCGTCAAAACACGACGAAAACAGAATGGCGTCTTCCATCTGCAAGTAGGCCGCGAGCTTCTTTTCAAGCGCCAGATGGATGTCTTGCGTGCCGCAGATGAACCGCACAGACGCCATGCCGAATCCATGTGTTTCGAGCGCCGACTGAGCCGCTTTGATCAGGCGCGGGTGATTCGCCAATCCGAGATAATTGTTGGCGCAAAGGTTCAAAAATGGGCGCTGTTCAGCCTTATTTTGCACCTCAATATGCGCGGATTGAGCCGAAACAATACTGCGTTCATGTTTTGTAAGGCCGGCGGCGTCAATATCTGCCAAACTTGCACGCGCGGCATTAATTAATCCGTGAGACATGAAACGCTTTCGGTTATTTGTGATGTGTGAGCACTTGTAGGCTATGTTTCACGATTGATCCAATCTTGAAATTCACGCGTAATTACATCAAAATGTTATGAGATTTTCGCAGGATATCTAAAGCGCCATCATGAACCTTTCAAACCCGAATACAAAAATCGTGAATACAAAACTCGACGATCTTTATGCCCGCTTCGCCGCTGGCAAGCTGTCGCAACCAATGCATGTGCTTGTTGCGGCACACCTTGCCATGCGCGGTGAGGGTCGGGGTTACGTATCGGCGCTGGAAGGCCTTGCGGGCGGCATGTTTGAACGAACCCCGCCATTGGCGCTGCCCGATCGGGACGCCTGCCTCAAGGGCATTTTTGCGGCGACGAATACTGCTGCTTCTCAAGCGGCGGCACAGTCTTTGATGCCTGCACCGCTACATGATTTTCTGGGCAAGGATCTGGCCGACATCAAGTGGCGTCGGCGTATGCCAGGCCTGCGCGAATATACCGTTTCCAAACAGAACGGCGTTGAGGC
>JANXSV010000365.1 GCA_025356505.1 Methylovirgula sp. | reverse complement strand
AATCGACCATATCGACGGTTTCACCGTTGAAGAGGCCGAACATCAACTGGCGACACGCCTTTATCAAAACACCGCAAAAGTCCATTTCAACCAGTTTCACGAGTCCCAGGGCCGGTTTGGCCGCCGCCTGATTTACGGCGGACACGTCATCTCGCTGGCGCGCGCCATCAGCTTCAACGGGCTGGCCAATGCTTTCCATATTGCCGCTGTCAACGGGGGCCGTCATGTCGCCCCGCTATTTGCCGGCTCGACGGTTTTTGCATGGTCGGAAGTGCTGGAAGTGTCACCCATCTCGGGGCGTGATGATGTCGGCGCCCTGCGCCTTCGCACCATAGCCACCCGTGACCAGCCCTGCGATGGATTTCCCTATAAAACCGACGACGCCTATCACGATTCTGTGGTGCTTGACCTCGATTACTGGGCGCTGATCCCAAAATAATAGGCTGACTCGCCTGCATCGGGGTTTTCTCGCGGCTGTTTATGAGCTAAACCCGCAGGGCTGAAACTATGTTTCGGTCGGCCTCATTATAAAGGTGCGCTCATCCTGAGCATGACAACCGTAAAAGCGGTCGTTATCGGGAATGTCGCGCCTCTTTTTGCGCGCGCTGACCCGAACAAATCAAAAGAGACGTGCGAGCAATGGCAAAACGGACAGACATTTCCACCATTCTCATTATCGGCGCAGGCCCGATCATCATCGGTCAGGCGTGCGAATTTGATTATTCCGGCACCCAGGCCTGCAAGGCTTTGCGCGCTGAAGGCTATCGCATCGTTCTGGTTAACTCCAATCCGGCCACGATCATGACCGATCCTGATATGGCGGATCGCACCTATGTCGAACCGATCACACCGGCGATCGTGGCCAAGATCATTGAAAAAGAGCGTTATGCGATTCCGGGCGGCTTTGCTCTGCTGCCGACCATGGGCGGGCAAACCGCCCTCAACTGCGCGCTTTCACTGGAAAAGATGGGCATCCTCAAGACCTATGATGTTGAGATGATCGGCGCTACAGCGGCGGCCATCAATAAGGCCGAGGACCGTGAGCTGTTTCGCGAGGCCATGACCAAAATCGGTCTGGACACCCCGCGCTCGCATATGGTCAAAACTCTGGCGCAAGCGCTCGACATTATGGACGAAATCGGCCTGCCGGCTGTCATGCGCCCGAGCTTCACCATGGGCGGCACGGGCGGCGGCATCGCCTATAACAAGGCCGAATTTATCGATATCATCGAACGCGGCCTCGACGCATCTCCTACATCGGAAGTTTTGGTCGAGGAGAGCGTTCTGGGCTGGAAGGAATATGAGATGGAAGTCGTCCGCGATAAAGCGGACAACTGCATCATCGTTTGTTCCATCGAAAACATTGACCCGATGGGCGTCCATACCGGCGATTCCATCACTGTTGCCCCGGCGCTGACCCTCACTGATAAAGAGTATCAGGTGATGCGGAACGCCTCTCTTGCGGTGCTGCGCGAAATCGGCGTGGAAACTGGCGGCTCAAATGTGCAGTTCGCTATTGATCCGGTCAGTGGCCGCATGATCGTCATCGAGATGAACCCGCGTGTCTCGCGCTCATCAGCTCTGGCTTCAAAGGCCACCGGTTTCCCCATTGCCAAGGTCGCAGCGAAGCTTGCCGTCGGCTACACGCTCGATGAAATCGCCAATGACATCACTGGCGGCGCGACACCGGCGGCCTTTGAACCCTCGATTGATTATGTCGTCACCAAAGTCCCGCGCTTTGCGTTTGAAAAATTCCCCGGCGCGGAACCCTATCTCACCACGGCGATGAAATCTGTTGGCGAGAGCATGGCCATTGGCCGTACCTTCAACGAAAGCCTGCAAAAGGCGCTGCGCTCGCTTGAAACCGGCTTGACCGGGCTTGATGACATGGAAATTGACGGCCTGCGGCAAGGCAATGACCGCGCCGCGATCCTCTCTGCGCTCGGCACCCCGACGCCGGACCGGCTGCTGCATGTCGGCCAGGCGCTGCGCATGGGCCTTTCGGTTGCTGAAATCCATGAAGCTTGCAAGATTGACCCGTGGTTCATCGAGCGCCTTGGCGAAATCGTCGCGCTTGAGAACAAGGTTCGCGCTGACGGACTTCCAAATGACGCGCAAAATTTCCGCATGCTCAAAGCAAATGGCTTTTCGGATGCGCGTCTTGCCACTTTGTCCGGCAAGGAGGAGGCCGAGGTAACCGCCCATCGGCACGGGCTTGCTGTGCACCCGGCCTTTAAGCGCGTCGATACCTGCGCTGCAGAGTTTGCCTCACCCACCGCCTATATGTACTCGACCTACGAGACGCCATTCGCCGGTGTTCTTGCCAATGAAGCGCGCCCGACAGACCGCGAAAAAATTGTCATTCTGGGCGGCGGCCCAAACCGCATCGGCCAAGGCATCGAGTTCGATTATTGCTGTTGCCACGCCTGTTTCGCCCTGAGCGATGCTGGCTATGAGACCATCATGGTCAACTGCAACCCCGAAACCGTCTCCACCGATTACGACACCTCGGATCGGCTGTATTTCGAGCCGCTCACCGCCGAGGATGTGCTCGAAATCCTCAAACTCGAACAATCCAACGGCACATTGAAAGGCGTTATCGTCCAGTTCGGCGGGCAAACGCCGCTGAAACTTGCCGATGCACTGGAGCGCGCTGGAATTCCAATCCTCGGCACGACGCCCGATATGATCGATCTGGCTGAAGACCGCGACCGTTTCAAGCGCCTGCTCGACAAGCTCAGCCTCAAGCAGCCGAAAAACGGCATTGCCTATTCGGTTGAACAATCCCGCCTCATCGCTGCCGACCTCGGTCTGCCGCTGGTTGTGCGCCCGTCTTATGTCTTGGGTGGCCGCGCTATGGCGATCATCCGTGATGAGGCCGCCTTTGACGATTATCTGCTGGGCACGCTTCCCGGACTCGTGCCCTCCGATGTCAAGGCGCGCTATCCCAACGACAAAACCGGCCAGATCAATACCGTGCTGGGCAAAAACCCGCTGCTGTTTGACCGCTATCTGTCAGACGCCACCGAGGTTGATGTTGACGCGCTTTGCGATGGTAAAGACGTCTTCATCGCTGGAATTATGGAACATATCGAAGAAGCGGGCATCCATTCCGGCGATAGCGCCTGTTCTTTGCCGCCGCGCAATCTTGCGCCGGAGATGATCACGCGGCTTGAAGAGCAAACTCGAAAAATGGCGCTCGCACTCCACGTCGTCGGGCTTATGAATGTGCAATATGCCATCAAGGATGGCGAAATTTACGTGCTGGAAGTCAATCCCCGTGCCTCGCGCACTGTGCCCTTCGTCGCCAAAGTCATCGGTGAGCCGGTGGCAAAAATCGCCTCGCGCATTATGGCTGGCGAATCCTTGGCGAGCTTCGGCCTTGAGCGCAAAAATCTGGATCATGTCGGCGTCAAAGAAGCGGTGTTCCCCTTCGCGCGCTTCCCCGGCGTTGATACCATTCTGGGGCCGGAGATGCGCTCAACTGGCGAGGTGATCGGCCTTGACCGTTCCTTCGAGGTGGCTTTTGCCAAGAGCCAGCTCGGTGCGGGCGCCTCCGTGCCCCACACCGGAACTGTCTTTGTTTCGGTGAAAGACGCGGATAAGCCCAGAATTCTCGAAAGTGTGCAAATCCTCAACAGGCTTGGCTTCAAAGTCATCGCCACCGGCGGCACGTTGAAGTTTCTGCAAGCCCAAGGTATCGCCGCCCAGAAAATCAACAAGTTCTCGGAAGGCCGGCCGCATATTGTCGATACGATCAAGAATGGCGGCGTGCAATTGGTGTTCAATACCACCGATGGCGCGGTTGCCTTGGCGGATTCGCGCTCGCTGCGCCGTGCCGCCCTCTTGCATAAAGTGCCCTATTACACCACCTTGAATGGTGCGGTGGCTGCAACACTTGGAATCAACGCCTATGTCGGCGGCGAACTCGAAGTGCGGGCATTGCAGGACTATTTTTAACGGGGCGGCTTTGCCTCGCTTTTCGAGTATCGTCACAGGTGCGTATGTGAGTACGTGACACTTGTGCTTGACTCTTGGGGTGAGGTTCAAGCTAAACTTGCAACCAAGCTGCCGCAGGATGCATTGCCTTCTGCGGTTGATTTTTTTCGTGCCGGTGCGATGCATCCGGCTCTACAGGACGGATTTAGGACGATGGAACGCATTCCCATGACAGCGGCGGGCTACGCAGCGCTGGAAGCTGAACTCAAGTTGCGCCAGCAAGAAGAGCGCCCGCGCATCATAGCGGCAATTTCCGAGGCGCGCGCCCATGGCGATCTTTCCGAAAACGCCGAATACCACGCTGCAAAAGAGGCTCAATCCCACAATGAAGGCCGCGTCGCCGAATTGGAAGACCAGCTTTCGCGCGCCGAGGTGATCGATGTGTCCAAACTTTCCGGCAGCACCGTGAAATTCGGCGCAACCGTCACCATGATCGACGAGGATACCGAAGCCAAAAAAATCTACCAGATTGTTGGCGAATCCGAAGCTGACGTCAAAAAAGGTCGTGTTTCCATCACATCGCCCACAGCCCGCGCGCTCATTGGCAAAAAAGTCGGCGACCATATTGAAGTGCAAACTCCAGGCGGCGGCAAAAGTTACGAAATTTTGCAAGTTGCGTTTGTCTGAGGGGTGAAAAGTCTCAAATCAGTCCTAATTTACACCTAAACATTAGGTGTTTCTCGAAGGAGATGATTATGAAGTCTTTTAAGGTTCGTTTGGCTGCCGCGGCAGCATTCACTCTGGGTCTGGCAGGCATGGCCTCTGCCCAGACCCTCCCCGCCGATCAACTGGCTGGAATAAAATTTCGCGCCATTCAGGTTGATACGTCGCATTATTCCGTCTCCGGCCTGAGCGGCTTGATTGCGTCCAGTGCTGGCGGTTATCCCGAAACCCTGCAGCAGAATGTGCTATCGCACGCTCAGAAGACCTTTGCCGACCGGATGACGCGCGACCCCAAGGGCGCCGTTCTGGTCATCCAGATCGATTCGGTGATGATGACAGACGGCTTCAGCCGTTATGGCGGCGGCTTGCACGGCACGTCGACCGACACCTCAACCGATTATATGGAAGGGACGGGCCTCATCAAACTCAACGGCCGTGTCATTTCCACAACGCCGATGCTCGCCTCCCGCGGCGCACGTGACTCCGGGGTCAATGGCCGGGAACGCCTTGATTCACTCAGCGATTATTACGTTTCATGGCTCAAGAAGCAGATGAACCTATAAGAGCCACTCGATCGGCAGCAGAGCGATCATGCCCACATAGAGCCGCGCCAAAAACCCAGTGCGCGGCTCAACTGTGTAAATCTTGCTGCTATCACCGGCTGGGTCAGTCCAGATCAACTTTTCGTTCGCATCGATTTTCGGATGAAACGATTGCAGTTCGGTCATCATATCAAAAACCTTGGCGACCTCACCGGCCAGAGATTCGCTTTCAAGAAAAATGCCCATCTCACAATTAAGATAGATTGATCTTGGGTCGAAATTGAACGACCCGACAAACACCCGCGAGCGGTCGAGCGTAAACATCTTGGCATGCAGGCTGGCGCGCGACGCGCCGAACCATTTTTCAGGCGACACCGTGCTAAGACTGTCCACCGGCGAAAAATATTCGGATTTAAACTCAAACAGGTCCACTCCGGCCTTAATCAGCTTGCGGCGATAGCGCGCATATCCTGCTTGCACCGGCAGCACCTCATTCGAGGACAGTGAATTCGTCAAAATCCGCACCTTGCAGCCGCGCCGTGCCAATGCACAAAAAATGCGTGTCCCGGCCCTTGCCGGCACGAAATAGGCCGATGTCAGGCAGATTTCGATTTTCGTCTGTCTGAAAGCCGAAAGGATCTGCGTGGCCAGCAGCTTATCATTGGCAATATGCCGCAATCCCTTGACCGGCGGGTCAACCACGAGGCGCGCAGGCATCCATTCCAAAGTCAGCGTGCCAGCCAGCAGCTGGTCGATCAACACTGTTTCACGCAGGATATCGGCATAGGCCGCACTGCGATTTTCGACAAGTTTGAGCTTGAGCTGCGCGCGATACTCTGACAGCGCACTGGATTCGACTGGTTTCAGGATGTTTTCGATCGGGTGCGCCGAAATACTGCTCCAATAATGGTCAAATTGAGCGGAGACATCCTGCGCAACAGCCCCGACAACCATCACATCCAGATCGGAATATTGCATCAGCCTCGCGGCGCTGAAATATTCGTCGCCGACGTTACGCCCGCCCACGATGGTCACCTGATTATCTACCGTGAAAGACTTGTTGTGCATTCGGCGGTTCAGCCGGAAAAAGTCAGTCAGAAAATTCAGAAGCCGAAGACGGCGAATGGTGAAGGGGTTGAACAGCCGAACCTCTATTTGCGGATGGGCGTCGATCTGCTGCCAAACCCGGTCTTGACCCCCCGTGGTGTTATCATCGATCAGCAGCCTCACCCTCACGCCTCTGTCGGCCGCGTGCAGCAATTCATTCAGCAGCAGGGTTCCTGAGAGATCGTGGTGCCAGATGTAATATTGCGCATCGATGCTGACGGACGCGGCCCGCGCCAGCAGCGCCCTCGCGGCAAAAGCTTCCTCGCCGCGCCTCAAAGTGTAGATGCCGTCAAGACCGGAGTGCTGCGCCACCAGCGGTTCCAGCGCCGAGCCCAGCGCCGAGCCCGCAATCTGCGTTATCACAAGTGATTCGGGCCGTGACAGATGTCGCGGCACGGCAAAAATCTGCCGCAGACCAAACAGTCCCGCCGCCGCAAACAAAATGCTCCACGCCAACCAAATCATATTACAAGACCCGCTCCACGCTGCTCACTCCTCAGCCCCATTTCACACATTATCATCAGGAATCAAAATGCGCTGTCACCGGCAGATGATCGGAGGCAATCCGCGACAAGGCGGAGCTATGCACTTCAAAGCGGGACAGGCGCGCGCTCGGCGCGGCCAATATCCGATCCAGAGCAAATGTCGGTTTGCGCGAGGGAAAGCTTGGTGCATATTGGTTCAGCGACCCGAATATGGGTTCAAGCGCCTGCAAGGCGGAATTTTTGCCCACCCGCCACTCATTGAGATCGCCCATCAGGATCGTGCTCCGGCCCTCTGCATGGCGGATCGCCTGTAGAATTGTCTGTATCTGCCCGGCGCGGGACCGCCGCAACAAGCCCAGATGCGTCGCGACAATACGTAGATCATTGCCCCCCAGCGCCAGATCCACCACCAGAGCGCCGCGCGGCTCGACACCCGGAAGCGCTATCTGATGCGCCCTTGCGATGATCGCCTCCCGCA
Organism: Methylovirgula sp.; assembly: GCA_025356505.1. Lineage (GTDB taxonomy): Bacteria > Pseudomonadota > Alphaproteobacteria > Rhizobiales > Beijerinckiaceae > JANXSV01. Next base: position 7,952 of record JANXSV010000365.1, on the reverse strand, counting down.
CAAGCAGAACATTGCCGTGCCAGCCGTGGCTCTTATAAGCGCCCGACAGCGGCACAGGCACAAGCCCGGTCATGCGTTTGAGCTCCTCCAGATCCAGCAATCCGGCGCGATCACCAAAGCGCCGGTCGGCCTCCTGCAGCGCAATAATATCTGCCTCAAGTTCGTGCAGCACACGCAAAATGCGCAGAGGATCAAACAGCCGGTCAATGCCAACGCATTTGTGCACATTGTAGGACGCGATTTTTATGGGCATGTCCGGAGCCGGGCAACTTTCGCTGAATGTGTGAAAAACCGTGAAGCCTTTAAGCCTGCAGGCGATATCTAGCTTCAATCGCACCGGCGTGGAAGCCTTATTGGTCGCGCAGCCTGCACCAGATACCAGGCAACCGGATTTAAATGCAGCGAAAGAAAGCGTGTTCGGGCACGCGGCCTAGACCTGAACCGCGGAGCGGAGTAGAACGCGGCTAACTTTGATCAACCTTACGAGCGCAAGACGATGGCACGCGAATTTATCTATCATATGCAGGGCCTGAACAAGACCTTTCCCGGCGGCAAAAAGGTTCTGGAAAACGTCCATCTGTCTTTCTATCCGGATGCAAAAATCGGTGTGCTGGGCGTTAACGGATCCGGCAAATCCACCCTGCTCAAGATCATGGCCGGTCTCGATACCGAATTCACCGGCGACGGTTTCGTCGCCAAGGGCGCGCGCGTCGGTTATCTGCCGCAGGAGCCGCAGCTGGATGAAAGCCTCGATGTGCGCGGCAACGTTATGCTCGGCGTCAAGGAAAAGCAGGCGATTCTGGATCGCTATAACGAATTGGCGATGAACTATTCCGACGAAACCGCCGATGAAATGACCCGCCTGCAAGATGAAATCGAGGCGCAAGGTCTCTGGGACCTCGATAGCCAGGTTGAACAGGCCATGGACGCGCTCGGTTGCCCGCCAGACGATTGGGGCGTGGCCAAGCTTTCGGGCGGTGAGCGCCGCCGCGTGGCGCTGTGCAAACTCCTGCTCGAAAAGCCCGAACTGCTGCTGCTCGACGAACCGACCAACCATCTTGACGCCGAAACCGTCAACTGGCTCGAAGGCCATCTGCGCTCTTATCCCGGCGCAATCCTGATCGTGACCCATGATCGCTACTTTCTCGACAATGTCACCGGCTGGATTCTCGAACTCGACCGCGGCCGCGGCATCCCCTATGAGGGCAACTATTCCGCCTGGCTCAGCCAGAAGCAAAAGCGCCTGATGCAGGAAGCCTCCGAAGACAAAAGCCGCCAAAAGCAGCTTGAAGCCGAAGCCGAATGGATTGCCTCCAGCCCGAAAGCGCGCCAAACCAAGTCCAAAGCGCGTATCCAGCGCTATGATGACCTTGTGCAGAAGCAGGGCGACAAAGCGCCAAGCTCCACCCAGATCATCATTCCGGTGGCCGAGCGCCTCGGCACCCATGTCATCGAATTTGACACGCTCTCCAAAGGCTTCGCCGATAAGCTGCTGATCGACGGCCTGTCGTTCAAGCTGCCGCCGGGCGGTATCGTCGGTGTTATCGGCCCCAACGGTGCGGGTAAAACCACGCTGTTCAAGATGATCACCGGTCAGGATAAGCCCGATGCCGGTGCTATCAGCATCGGCCCTTCCGTCAAGCTTGGCTATGTTGACCAATCGCGCGATGCGCTTGACGACAAGAAAACCGTCTGGGAAGAAGTTTCCGGCGGCAATGACATCATTTATCTCGGCAAGCGCGAAATGAACTCGCGCGGCTATTGCTCGGCCTTCAACTTCAAGGGCGGCGACCAGCAGAAGCGCGTCGGCATGCTTTCGGGCGGTGAGCGCAACCGCGTCCATCTCGCCAAAATGCTGAAAAGCGGAGCAAATCTGCTGCTGCTCGACGAACCGACCAACGATCTTGACGTTGATACCCTTCGCGCACTGGAAGAAGCCCTGCTCGATTTTGCCGGCTGCGCCGTGATCATCTCGCATGATCGCTTCTTCCTCGATCGTATCGCCACCCACATGCTGGCTTTTGAAGGCGACAGCCATGTGGAATGGTTTGAGGGCAACTTCCAGGATTATGAAGAAGATAAAAAGCGCCGCCTCGGCATTGATTCCATCATCCCGCACCGGCTGAAATATAAGAAATTCAGCAGGTGAGCTGCGCCCAAAGCCAAGTCCCGCACCGGCCCCGGGTTTACCCGGGTTCGGACTAACGAAGCGCAAACCCGCGTAAGTCCGGGGCTTTGGAATACCCGGCTGGTTGCTAGGCGAAGGCAGGCTTTAAAATAACCTGCCCCCATTCGGCACATCAAGGCCAGGCGCAATCAGCACAACCTCGCCTTTCTCATCCGGAAAACCGAGCGTCAACACCTCGGACATAAACGGCCCGATCTGCCGCGGCGGAAAATTCACCACCGCCGCCACCTGTCTGCCAATCAGCGTCTCGCAGCTGTAATGCACAGTGATCTGCGCCGAAGATTTCTTGACGCCAATTTCAGCCCCGAAATCGATTTTCAGTTTGAACGCTGGCTTGCGCGCCTGCGCAAACACCTCCGCCGCAACAATCGTCCCGACGCGGATATCGACTTTCATAAAGTCGTCGAAGCTGATTTGCGGCGCGCCTTGGCTTGGCGTCATTGCGAACCCGCTGCCTCAGCCTCGCGATCAGATTTGCGCGAGCGCCGCCGCTCGGCACCAAACTTCATCACCCCGCCCAGAAAATTAAACAGCGGCGCGGTCAAACGCTGCACATCTTCGGCCCGCGCAATCACCTTGCCGCCCCGCTCCAGCGTCTTATCGAGCACCGCCATCGTGGCACCCTGATCCTCGGAGTCATCGTCAATCCAAACTTCGACAACCTGCGTGAACCCGATGACCAGACCCTGAATTTTCAAAGCGCCAACCGGCCCCTCGGTCGAGATGCCCGCGGCTTCCAGCATAAACCTGTGGGAGTTGGACGCCACCTGATTGAGGGCAAGCGCTGCCGAGGGGGTTTGTTTCGCCCATTTCAAAATGCCTTTTAACGCGGCGCGATAGGGGCGCATCGCATCGAGACGGCGCATGAGCACATCGAAAAGGCGATCTTTAGCCGTTTCATCTGCAAGTTCATGGGCAGGATCGTCCTTGTGGCCCTTAAGCACAATCTGGTCGATCTGCCGCGAAAATCCCGCCAAAATCGCTCCTTTAGAGGGAAACATATCGCGGAACTCCGCCAGCGAAACATCGGCTTCCTTAGCCACATCGCTCAACGAGAACTCGTTCCAATTGCGCTCGGCGGCGAGCCGCATCAAAGCTTCAATGATACGTGTGCGGATGGAATTTGAAGATGCAGTCATGAGAGCCTCCATTTGCCACCACGTTAAGCTCTTCACACGAAAAAACAAAGATATATCAGCCGGAAAGCGCGCCAGCGCGCCGCTTCGCCGCAGCCACTGCGCCTTCCATCAAGGGCTCCAAACCGCCCTCGCTCATCAGCACATCAAGCGCCGCAGCGGTGGTGCCGCCCGGCGATGTGACGTTGATGCGCAACTGCGCCGGTGATGTTTGCGGCTCCTGAAACATCAGCTCGCCCGCGCCCTCCACGGTTGCCCGCGCCAGCCGCGCTGCAAGTTCAGCGGGCAAACCCGCCGCTTCACCCGCTTTGGCCAGACATTCCGTTAGATAAAACACATAAGCCGGGCCAGACCCTGACACGGCCGTCACCATATCAATCTGAGCTTCGGTTCCCACCCATTCGACTTGGCCGATGGCGCTCAGCAGTTTTGTGGTCACATCGCGCTGCTGTGGTGAAACCGCTTCGGTGGCGTAAACACCGGTGATCCCGCGCCCGACCGCTGCGGGCGTATTAGGCATGGCCCGCACCAGCGCTTTGGCCAGAGGCAGGCGCGCCCTGATATTGGCGATGGTTTTACCCGCCAAAACCGAAATCACCAGCGTTTCGGGCCCAACCCAAGCGCTCAGCGTTTGCGCCGCGGCATCGAGCATCTGCGGCTTGGTGGCCAGCACAACGATATCGTGCAGCGTTGGCGCACCATTGAGCGTCGCTCCCGTGGCGGCGCATAATGCCTTCAAACTCTCCGATGGGAACGGCTCAACAACAGCAACCCGCTCCGCATTCAGCCCGAGCTTGAGCCAGCCTTGCAGCATGGCACCGCCCATTTTTCCCGCCCCCACCAGTGTGAGTGAGATATCGCCAAGGCCGGTGTCAGAGGTCATTCAGGCGGTTCCTGCTGTTTCGAACATGGCGAAATCCAGGGCTTCACGCGGCGTTTTACCGGCCCACACCACATATTGAAAGGCCTCAAAATAGCGTTCGCACGCATCGGATGCGATCGACAACAGCGCCTCGCATTGTTGGCCATTAGGCTCGCTGCCCCCGGCAAGCAGCAGCGCATGACGGAACATCATCACCTGATCCTTTTGCCAATATTCGAAATGGCCAACCCAAAGCTGCTCATTGATCATCGCGATCAAATCCCGCAGCACATCGCGCTTGGCCACCGGAACTTTGAACTCAAGGGCCGTGCTGACATGCAGCGCCTCCATATCGGCGATCCAGGTGAAAGCCACCTGATATTCGCTCCAGCGCCCGCTGACGCCAATGGAGATTTCATCGCGCGCCGAGCGCTCGAAGCTCCAGTCTTTCAGCGCGGCCAGCTCTTCAACAACATCAACAGGATGCATCGTGCGGTTGATGTCGCTCATTTGCAAAGACATATCGAATCCTTAACGAACCCGCCCGAACAGTGAGGCAGGTCACATACATTAAAATTGTAGGGGGCCAAAACGCGGCAAAGCGAGTCCGGTTTATGCAACCGGCAATCAACAACGCAAAACAACCCGAAACCAAATCACTTGGTCAAAAACCAAATCACTTGATTAAGAGTCAAGCATTTGTGACTCGAGGTCTATGCCATCACGTAAAAACAGCGTGATCTATCCACAGGAACGGCAAATTGGGGGAAACCCTTCTCGAATTTACCGTGCAATACTTGAAATAAGCCCTGTTAGCCCCGCACCGGCGGCAGGCAGAACCACGCGAGCAAGCGCCAGCCGCGGAAAATCATGCAAGCATATTTGAGTGGACATCATAAACCTGAGTGTGCCGCATCAAGCCGTGCCCGCGCACGAGTCAGGGGTCGCTTCCCAAACCAATCCCGGATTTAAGCCTTGTACTCGCCCGAACGCACAAGCCCTTCAAGCGCAATAATGCGCGCCATCAACCGGTCATTCTCGTCGCGCGCTTTGGCAGCCATATCCTTGACCGCCTCAAATTCTTCGCGCGTCACCACGTCCATAGTGCTCAACAGGCGCTCGGCTTGGGTGCGCACCAGCGTTTCCGCCTCGCGCCGTAAACCCTGCGCCACACCGGCTGCGTCATTCGCCATCTTGGCAAGATCATCAAATATACGGCCGCGGGTCTGTGGCATTGTAAAATCCTTACCGTGATATTTTGCAGCCGTAAGATCGGCTTAAAAACAGCTCATATGTCACTCGCGTGGCACACCGGTGAGATAGGCGCACGTAAACGCCCTTACAAGAGCGGCCCCAAGATAATGCCGAACTTGACGCTGCCGGCGCAAGCGGGCAATCAGGTTTTATCGGCCAGATTTTACCAGCCAGATTTTACCAGTCAGGTTCTTCGAGGTATACATGTTTCGCTTTTTCGAACTTTCGGCTGCCTGGACCTATCCTGCTGTTGACCCGGTCTGGTTCAGCATCCCTGTTCCCTATATTGGCCCCTTGCCCATTCGCTGGTATGCGCTGGCCTATATTGCCGGACTTTTGGGCGGTCTGCTCTATGCCCGGGCTTTGGTGGTGCGGCCCCGGCTGTGGGGCGATGTGCAACACCCCGATCCGCTGGCCCTTGATGACCTGCTGGTCTACGCGGCGCTGGGAACGATTCTAGGCGGACGCCTGGGGATTTTGTTTTTCTCGCGGGACTATTATCTCGCCCATCCGCTAGACCTGCTCAAAGTGTGGGAGGGCGGCATGTCGTTCCACGGCGGCCTGATCGGCGTCATGATCGGCATCTGGCTGTTCGCGCGCAAATATCAGCTCTCATTTTTAACAGTTGCCGACATTTGCGCTGTGGTGGTGCCTATCGGCATCTTTTTTGGCCGCCTCGCCAACTTCATCCGTCCTGAAATGTGGGGACGCCCGTCGGATGTCCCCTGGGCCATGATCTTTCCCGGCGTCGACGCATTGACGCGCCATCCAAGCCAGCTTTATGAAGCCGCGCTTGAGGGGCTGCTGCTGCTTGGTGTGCTTGGGTTAGTGGCGGCGCGCGGCGGTCTCAAACGCCCGGGACTTGCCATGGGCCTGTTTGGAATAGGTTACGCGCTCACCCGCATTTTTTGCGAGTTTTTCCGGCAGCCGGACAGCAGCGAGGAATTGCCCTATGGCTTTACAATGGGGATGGTTTTATCGCTGCCCTTGATTATTGCGGGCGCATATTTTGTGTTAAAGGCAATGCGTAAAGCTACACTTCAAAGGACGTAATGTGACCACGTTAGAGCAAGAAATGCGCTGGATGATCGCCCAGGAAGGGCCTCTGAGTGTTGAGCGGTTCATGAGCCTGGCGCTAAGTCACCCCAAATATGGGTATTACATGACCCGTGACCCCTTTGGCGCGCGTGGCGACTTCATCACAGCTCCGGAAATCAGCCAGATGTTTGGCGAGCTTCTCGGCCTCTGGGTTGCTGAAGTATGGGCCATGATGGGCCAGCCCAAAATGGTGCGTCTGGTGGAGATAGGCCCGGGGCGGGGCACGTTGATGGCGGACGCCTTGCGGGCCTTGCGCTCGGTGCCTGGCTTCATTCAGGCTGTGGAAGTTCATATGATCGAGACGAGCCCCGTGCTCATCGAACGCCAAAAAGCCACGCTCGCCCGGGCACCAATCCCGGTTCTTTGGCATAAAAATATTGACGAAGTGCCTGAAGGCCCTGTGATTATTTTAGCCAACGAGCTTTTTGACGCTCTTCCGGTGCGCCACTATGTGCGCACCCAGCGCGGCTGGTGCGAGCGGCTGATTGGCCTGGATGAAACCGGCCAAATGGTGTTTGGTGCCTCAAGCGAGGTTGAGCCGACCCTTGCCACGCCTGCCGCTATCGGCGAGATTCTCGAAATCGGAGTCGAGGGACGGCTCCTGATGCGTGAATTGGCGCGCCGGCTCCAGCGCCAGCCAGGTGCCGTATTGGCGATCGACTATGGCCACACCCGCACCGCGCTCGGCGAAACACTCCAAGCTTTGAAAGGCCACCAGTTTGTCGATCCGCTGAGCAATATCGGCGAGGCTGACCTCACCGCTCATGTCGATTTCGCCGCCTTGATACGCGCCGCAAAAACCATGGACGTTACCGTTCATGGACCGATTTCGCAGGGCGAATTCCTCAATAATCTCGGTATCGCGGAGCGCGCCAACGGCCTCAAGCGCCGCGCCACCGAAACCCAGGCAGCGGAGATCGACGCCGCACTGCTGCGGCTGATCGACCCTGCGCCCGAACACATGGGCGAACTGTTCAAAGTTGTCGCCATAAGCTCCGTGAGCCTGCCGCAGCTTCCCGCCTTCCCCGAACCTGCCCCGGACACACTACAGCAGGACACGACTCGGCAGGACACGACTCGGCAGGACACGACTGAGGACGTTCCGGAGACTATCAATCAGGCCGATGCCGCAACCACCCAGCATGAACATCCGTAAGGACACCCGCGTGATTCCGGCACTCCAGCACATCAGCCTGATCCAAAACGGCGTGAGCCACGGTTTTTTCACCCGTGCGGGCGGCGTGTCCACAGGCCTGTACACCAGCCTGAACGGCGGCGTCGGCTCCAATGATCTGCCAGAGGCCGTTCAGGAAAATCGCAGCTGCATGGCGCGCTATCTTGGCGTTGAACCGCCGCGGCTGCTGGTGCCCTATCAAATCCATTCCGTCGATGTGGTTTCGGTCTCAGAGCCGTG
>JANXSV010000310.1 GCA_025356505.1 Methylovirgula sp. | reverse complement strand
AGCCGTTCGGCAGCGTCCAGAATTCCTGCGGTCTTGGCGGCTTCGGCCCGCAAGGTCAAGTCTGACGGGTCGATTATGAGAGCGGTGAGCGTGTCACAAAGGTATCTCGCGGTGAAATCGCTTTGCTGGATGACATCAGCGGCGCCGGTTTGCGCCAATACAGCAGCATTTGCAGCCTGATCCTGATCAATCGCGCCCGGCAGCGGCACGAGGATGGCCGGACGGCCAATGGCTGCGAGTTCCGAAACTGTGCTTGCTCCGGACCGTGCGACCACCAAATGCGCTCGCGCCATCCGCATGGGCAGATCGGCAAAAAAGGGTGCCGTTTCCGCCTGAATGCCCAGCGCATTATATACGATATTCACCCGTTCCAGATCTTCTGCACGGACCTGCTGGACAATTTTTAGCTGTGCGCGCATCTCGGACGTCATCAATTTCAGCGCCTCAGGGACAATATCCGAGAATACGCGCGCGCCCTGCGAGCCACCGGTGATGAGAATGCACAGCTTGCCGGATATATCTGGCAGGGGCACCGCCGCTGCGGCGATCACATTGGGGCGTAGCGGATTGCCGACAAAGCGGGATTTGGCGCGCAATGTCTTGCCGATGCCTTTTACATCGGGAAATCCTGTCCCGATTGCCGTGCTCTGGCGCGCCAAAAATGCATTTGCCCGGCCCATCACGGCATTTTGCTCATGCAACACCGTTGGTATTTTCTTGTTTTGAGCCGCCAGCATCGGCGGTACGGTCGGGTATCCGCCAAAGCCAACGACGCAATTTGGCTTGATGCGCCGCAAAACGCCGCGCGATGTCAGCACACCGCGGGCGAGCGCTATTGCGGCAAAAAATTTTGCAAAGACGCTGCCACCGGTGGGTGTGGCCGAAGGCACGGCATGCACCGCCACTGCCGGGAAATCCGTAGCGTATTTCTTAGCACGAATGTCGGTGGCCAGATGGACCACGGCGCCACGGCGTTGCAATATATGGCTCAAGGCTTCGGCCGGGAAAAGATGGCCACCGGTACCACCGGCACATAATAATATAACTTTTTGATCAACAGCATTTTGACTCATATACTCGCGGCCCTCATGTGAGCTTTGGGGAGGCTGTCCTCATCCATGTCTGCGCTGATATCGGCCACAATCTCGGAGCGCGGGCGCTTCCTTGTGACGGCCAACAAAAACCCCATGGTCAGCGCCAGCGAAATAAGCGACGAACCGCCATATGAGATGAACGGCAACGTCATACCCTTGGCAGGCATCAAATGCAAGTTAACCGACATATTAATGCAGGCCTGAATGCCAAACAGCACCAGCAGTCCGGTTGCGGCGAAACGCGCAAACGGATCCTCATTACGCGCGGCTAGCATCAGCCCGCGAAGCACGATGAATGCAAAAATCAGCGAGAGGCCCATAGCAGCGATGATGCCGAACTCTTCTCCCGTTACCGCGAAAATGAAATCGGTGTGGCTGTCCGGCAAAATCCGTTTGACGGTGCCTTCGCCTGGGCCAGTGCCAAGCCACGAACCGTGGGTGAAGGATTCGATCGCCGTATCCACTTGAAAGCTGTCGCCGCCATTACCCTGGCCAGGTTCCATGAATTTGAAGATACGCGCCCGTACGTGGGGCACAAATCTGTAGGCCAGCAAAATAGCTGCTGCTCCAAGCCCGCCCAGACCGCCAATCCACAGCCAGCGCAGACCCGCAAGAATCACCAGTGCAGCCCAAACGATGGTGATGAGCATCGTTTGGCCAAAATCCGGCTGCATCAAAAGCGGCACGATGGTCAGCGGCAACAGGATGAAGCCAAGCCAAGTTCCAGGCAGGTTTTTCCGGCGGGAGCCTTCTGAAAAGGCCCATGCGGCTAGAATGACAAAAGCGGGTTTAACAAATTCGGACGGTTGAATGCCAAAAATCCAGCGGCTTGCACCTTTGATCTCAACGCGGTGCAGCACCGTGATCAGGATCAGGCCGAATGAAAACGTGAACAAGGCCAGCGCGGCACGGCGTACATAACGCGGGTTGAGAAAAGATGTTGCCAGCAACACCGGAATCGCGGCGCAGAGATACAGGATTTGTTTGTTGACGAAATGAAACGTCGGCAGTCCGATACGTTCCGCCACCGCGGGGCTTGCCGCCATGGACAGCATAACGCCCAGAACCATGAGAAGCCCGAGTGCTGCCAGCAGCCAGCGGTCGATGGTCCACCACCAATTGCCTAAGGGAGAACGTTGCGCACGAGACAGCATGTTTGGCCTCACTTCAGGTTTTCAACAGCGGCGCGGAAAGCATCTCCGCGTATTTCAAAATTTGGAAATTGATCAAAAGACGCGCAGGCGGGCGCCAGCAATACTACGGCAGGTTTGGCAGCCGCTGCAGCGTCGCGCGCGGCGCACCGGGTTGCCACGTCCAAAGTTCCGCAGCGCTCAAACGGCACTTTGTCCTTGAGCGTTTGCGCAAATTCGTCCGATGCCGCGCCGATGAGGTAGGCCTTAATGATTTTAGGGAAATAGCGCTCAAGCGGTTCAATGCCGCCGTCTTTGGCTTTGCCGCCAAGAATCCAGTAGATGTTTTCAAAGCTGAGAAGCGCTTTTTCCGCCGCATCAGCGTTGGTTGCTTTGCTGTCATTGATGAATAAGACATCGCCGATTTTGGCAATCTGTTGCATGCGGTGGGCAAGGCCGGGAAAGGTAAGGAAGGCGGCGGCGATTGTCGGGCCGGCCACGCCGATTGCAGCACATGCGGCAAATGCAGCCGCGGCGTTTTGGCCGTTATGCTGGCCGCGCAGGGCGGTGGCCGAGGTCAAATCAGCGAGCACTGCGCCTGACTTATTCAAGATTAAGCCGCCGCTGAAATACACGTCAGCCTTGTCCTTGGCACTTACGCGGACAGCGCGAGGGAGGGTTTCGGCGATCGCACGCGTTGTGTTGTCGTCCACGGCGATGACGGCTATGTCGGAATTTGCCACAAGTTTTTGCTTCAGAGCGGCGTAATTTTCAAATGTGCCGTGACGGTCGATATGGTCTGGCGTCACATTGAGCAACACGCCAACACTGGGGCGCAGCGTCGGGGCCAGATCGATCTGGTAGCTCGAACATTCGATAATATGGACGCGATTGGCCGCAGGCGGCTCCAGCGCCAGAACAGCCACGCCGATATTGCCGCCCATTTGCGCGTCAAAACCCGCTTCGCGCATAATATGAGCGATGAGGGCTGTGGTGGTGCTTTTACCATTGGTTCCGGTGATGGCGATGAAATGCGATTTTGGCGCAAGCCGGGCGCGTTCGCGAGCGAAAAGTTCAATATCGCCGATAATTTCAATTCCGGCGGCATGGGCCTTCGCAGCGCTCCAATGTGGCGCGGGGTGGGTGAGCGGCACGCCCGGCGCAAGAATGAGAGCGCGATAATGCGACCAATCGGCGGTGTTCAAATCTATCAGATTGAGGCCTAAGGCGGCAGCTTTGGCGCGCGCGCCTTCAGAATCATCCCACACGTCGAGCTGCGCTCCGCCCAAGCGCAGGGCCTGCGCAGTGACGAGGCCTGACCCGCCAAGGCCGAAGAGGGCAATTCTCTGGTTTGTGAAACAGTGAACCGGGGTCATGATTTTGGGCTTTTCCCGTCAGCGCAGTTTGAGCGAGGCGAGGCCGATCAGCGCCAGCACCACAGAGACAATCCAGAACCGCACAACGACCTGACTTTCCGACCAGCCAAGCTGCTCGAAATGATGGTGGATAGGTGCCATGCGGAACACGCGCTTGCCGGTCATTTTGAAAGAGGCGACCTGAACAATGACGCTCAGCGCTTCCAGCACGAAAAGGCCGCCCACGATAACCAGCACCACCTCATGCTTGATGGCCACAGAAATGGTGCCAAGCAGGCCGCCAAGCGCCAGCGAGCCGGTATCGCCCATGAATATCTGCGCCGGAGGGGCGTTGAACCACAAGAAGCCGAGCCCCGCGCCAATCATTGCCCCGCACACCACGAGGAGTTCACCCGAACCATTGACATGCTCGATGCCAAGATAGCTGGCGAAAATGACGTTACCGGCGAGATATGCGATCAGCCCGAAGGTGGCGGCGGCGATCATCACCGGGACAATCGCCAGCCCG
>JANXSV010000303.1 GCA_025356505.1 Methylovirgula sp. | reverse complement strand
ACGCTGCCTTGCAACTATCAAACTGTTTTAATCATAAGCCGCCTGAGGCTGACAAAGACGCACTTCTAAAAATCAAAGAATTGCGTGTTGCTGCAAGTGGCCATCCGTCTCAGCACAACGACAATCGTCTTAAAATTAAAGGGCGCACCTGGCTTGCGCATCCCAGTGAGCCGTCATCGGGACGATTTTACATTGCATCGCTAAAAGACTTTAGAGATTTCGTAATTCGTGAAGTTGACATTCCGGCATTGATCGATGAGCAACGCAAGATAATTGAGCAAAACCTTGGTCAAATTTGGAAGTTGATTGAAAACGATCCACTCTATAATCCGCCGCTTATGCAAGATGGACTACCCGAATGAAACTCACACTCTCTTGGCTTAAAACCCACCTCGAAACCTCGGCCAACTTGGATGAAATCACCCATGCGCTCACAAAAATCGGCCTTGAGGTGGAGGGCGTGGAAGACCCTGCCCTCAAGGTCAAGGGCTTTGGCATCGCTTACGTAATTTCGGCAGAGAAGCACCCGAACGCCGATAAGCTGCGCGTTTGCATGGTTGATGATGGCTCAGGCAAGCCGGTTCAGGTTGTTTGCGGCGCGCCAAATGCGCGGGCGGGCATGAAGAGCGTGTTTTCGCCCGCTGGCACTTATATCCCGGGCAAGGGCATCACGCTGGCGAAGGGCGTCATTCGCGGCGTTGAATCCAACGGCATGTTGTGCTCGGCGGCGGAGCTTGAACTGTCCGAGGACCATGACGGCATTATTGACCTGCCTGCCGACGCGCCGGTAGGCATGGCCTATGGCGACTATCTGCAGCTGAATGATCCGGTGATTGATATTAACCTCACCCCGAACCGCCCTGACGCGACGGGTATTTACGGCATTGCCCGCGATCTGGCTGCGGCGGGCATCGGCACTTTAAAGCCGCTCAACAGCGCCGCCGTCGCAGATTCATTCCCCTGCCCTACCGGGGTCAAGCTTGATGTTGTGCCGCATCTTGCGCCCGTTTTCGCGCTGCGTATGGTGAGCGGCGTTAAAAACGGCCCTTCGCCGGAGTGGATGCAAAAGCAGCTCCGCGCCATCGGGCTGCGGCCGATTTCAGCGCTGGTTGATATCACCAATTTCATGACGTTTGACCAAGGCCGCCCGCTGCATGTTTTCGACGCTAAAAAGGTGCATGGTCATTTGCATATTCGGCACGCAACAGCGGGCGAGGAGATCGTCGCGCTGGATGGCAAGACCTACACTCTGGATCAGAGCATGGTGGTCATCGCCGATGACAGGGGCGTGGAAAGCATCGCCGGGATCATGGGCGGCGAAGCCTCCGGCTGCGATGAGCACACGACCGACGTGCTGATTGAATCCGCACTGTGGGATGCCGGCAATATTGCGCAAACCGGCCGCAAGCTCGGCATAATCACCGACGCGCGGTATCGCTTTGAGCGCGGTGTGGACCCCAGCTTTTGTCTGCCCGGGCTGGATATGGCGACAAATCTGGTGATGCAGCTATGCGGAGGCATGGCGTCGGAAATGATCGTCGCAGGTACGGTCCCGAGCGAGACTAAAACGATCACCTTTCCTTTTGACGAAACCAAGCGTTTGACCGGATTGGATATTGGCACCTCGGAAGCCTATGAGATCTTGAAAAGCCTTGGCTTTACAGTGGTATCAGGCGGTGACAGTGCGCAGGTGAGCGTGCCGAGTTGGCGGCCCGATATTGAGGGTAAAGCAGACATTGTCGAAGAAATTGTTCGCATCGCCGGACTTGACCGCGTCACGTCCACGGCTCTTCCACGGCTGGAGACTTCCGTGCCAAAGGCGGTGCTAACGCTGTTGCAAAAGCGCACCCGCCTTGCCAAGCGGACATTGGCGGCGCGGGGGCTGGTTGAGGCGGTCACGTGGTCGTTTATCTCGAAAGAGCGCTCGACGCTGTTTGGCGGCGGTATGCCGAGCTTAAGCCTCGCCAATCCGATTGCGGCTGATCTGTCCGATATGCGCCCTTCACTTCTGCCGGGTTTGCTGGCTGCGGCGCAGCGCAATGCCGATCGGGGAAACGGCGACGTGGCGTTGTTCGAAGTCGGCCAGATTTTCAAAGGTGATGGTGAAAACGATCAACGCATCGCCGCTTCCGCCGTGCGGCGCGGCAGCGCGAAGCCGGTTGGCGCGGGGCGTCACTGGAGCAGCGCCGCCGGTCTGGTGGATGTTTATGACGCCAAATCCGATGTCATGAGCCTGTTGGCAAGCCTCGGTGTTGCGATTTCAGGGGTTCAAATTTCGACCAATGCACCGGGCTGGTTTCACCCTGGCCGCTCCGGTAGCCTGCATTTTGGCCCTAATGTGGTGGGTTACTTTGGCGAATTTCATCCGCAAATCCTTGAGGACCTGGATGTAACAGGGCCTTTGTGTGGCTTTGAAATTGTACTGGACGTTATCCCTGCGCCCAAGGTGAAACCCACCAAGGCAAAGTCCAAGCTGGTGCTGCCGGAGTTGATGCCGCTGGAGCGTGACTTTGCATTTATTGTGGATGGCCATGTTAAAGGCGCGGATGTGCTCAAGGCGGCTCTGGGGGCAGATCGGGCTTTGATCACCGGCGGCTCCATTTTCGACGTTTATGCCGGGGCCGGGATTGCCGAGGGCAAAAAATCGGTGGCTGTTGCATTGAATATCCAGCCGAAGGACAAAACCTTGACGGAAGCGGAGCTTGATATGGTTATGACGAAGGTCTCATCAGAAGTGGCAAAAAAAGTCGGCGGAGTGTTGCGCGGATGAGCGATCCCATGCCAACCGAACGGCC
>JANXSV010000284.1 GCA_025356505.1 Methylovirgula sp. | reverse complement strand
CTGCCCGAAGAAAAGCTGCGCTGGCAGCATTTAATCGGTGCGATACTGGGCTTTTCTGGTGTCGTCACTCTGTTTCTGGGCAAAGGAAACGCGCTTTCCTTGTCGGGCCCCTCTGTCAAAGGCTATACGCTGGCGCTGCTCTGCGCCTTCATCTGGTCGGGCTATTCCGTGCTTTCGAGAACCGTAAAGCAGGTGCCTACACTCGCAGTGGCAGGATTTTGCCTTGTAACCGCCGCTCTGGCGCTGATAGCTTCAGCCCTGTTCGAAACCATGCTGCCGCTGTATTTTGATACTGGGCTTCTGGCAGCGGTCGCGCTTGGCCTCGGGCCGCTCGGTTTTGGATTTTTTGCTTGGGACTACGGTGTGAAACACGGCGACATCAGGTTGCTCGGCATTGCCGCTTTTGCCGCGCCTGTCCTGTCCACGTTGATTTTGGTCGTCACCGGCTACGCCGCCGCGTCTTGGGCTTTGGCACTAGCCTGCGCACTTATTGTCGGTGGTGCCTTGGTCGCCACACGTCAGTCCAAAACATAATGCGTGTAGTGATAGGCGGTTTCAAAACCCAATGAGCCGTAAAGCAGCCGCGCTGCACTATTGCCGACCCGCACCTGCAAATATGCCGAATCTACGCCTTGCGCTATGCCCCAGGCCAAACATGCCGAACTGATTTTGCGCCCAAAACCCATGCCGCGAAACTCCGGCGCGATGACGAGATCATAAATCCCCACCATACCGCGCTCATACACCGCCAAGGCCCATGCCACTGGCGTGGGTGAGTGCGCCGGTGCGTGGTGGAGGGTGATGAAGGCCGCAGGCAAAACCAAATTCGCCAAAGTGCGGCGCAATGCGCTGACACCTGCCGCACCATAGCCATAGGCCGACATCGCTCCGTGCAGCCAATCCTCCGACGCGTGATTTTCGATCTGAACGGCCTCGGGCATGCTCGCTGCAAGGCCCGGCGCGTAAAGCCCCAACGAGGCATCATCTTCGCGCCAGCCCAGTTTCGCCAGCCCCGGCGCAATATGCGGTGCGGCGAGCGGTGTAATCCTGATGACGGGCTGAAGGCCCGCCCGCTCAAATTGCGCCTTGACGATCTTTGCCAGTTCAGCCGCCGTCAACGACGAGGGATAGAGCGCACTTGCCGAATTTGCCCTGCGCGTGTGACCGTCTGCCAAGCGCAAGACCCAGCCGTCCACCACAAGTGTGCGCAACGTGGGCCACGCATTAAAGCAGCGTTGCTCCAGCGCACAAATCAAAGCGGTGTCGACCATCAATCACCAATAAAAAAGGGCCAGCAAAAGCCGACCCTTTGAAACTTCAAGAACCCGAAGCTTACGCCTCTGTGGTCTTAACTTTCAGCACCTGGCGGCCGCGATACATGCCTGTTTTCAAATCAACATGGTGCGGACGGCGCAATTCGCCTGAATCCTTGTCCTCGACATATGTCGGGGCCACGAGTGCATCTGCCGAACGACGCATGCCGCGACGTGAAGGGGATGTCTTTCGCTTTGGAACTGCCATAATAAACTCCTGCCGCCGATGAACCTCGTCCACCAGCCTGATTTCGAGCCGTGCAGTTACACGCTTTTTTGCGTCTTGGCTAGAGGCAGAGCGTTAAAAAGCGCATCAAACCCGAATCCTAACCGGCGCTGCACCGCCAGCACCTTTGGGCCGCCCTGCGCGACGCGCAACCCTTACCACTGCGTGGCGATAAACTCCGGAAGCTGTTCCGCGCGGGCGCAAAAGGCCTCGAGCTGAGGATACTGCCCTTTGGCCACGACATCTTGAAGCACAACCGATTGGAAGCGCCACGCCACGGCAATTGTGATGTCCGCTTGTGTTATCTGCGCGCCGCACACCCACGCATTTGCCTTCGCCATTTCGAGCTCAAGCAGCCCAAGCGCATCGTGCAGTTGCATCGTGATCCGCTCCAGCCAAACCGCATAACGCACGGCGTCCGGACGTTTGCGCTCATATTCAACTTGAACGGCTTTTTCACATGCCACGAGACCGATGCCAATCAGCCGCAACGCTTTTGCGCGCAGTTCACCCCGGGGCATCAGGGCTTTGTCCGGCGCAACGATAGCCCCGAGATAATCCAGAATGAGGGACGAA
>JANXSV010000236.1 GCA_025356505.1 Methylovirgula sp. | reverse complement strand
AGGTTAAAAACGCGGCTTGGTTGCAACTCGCCCTGCGCCACTGCGCCCAACGCAACAGGAACCCCGCCGTAAGAGGCATAGGCCATACCTGCCACCGGCGCGTCCCGCCCGCGCAGAATGATGGATTGCCCACGCCGCAATCGCGCCGCCGATGTGCTGTCGATAACCACGCAGGGCATTTGTGAGAGGCCAGCCTCGACACTCAGCAGAGCCGCGATGCGGGTGTGGTCGTCGCTTAATATCATGTCCAGCGTAACGGCATCCGCTTCATAAAATGCGCCCACGCGCGTTCTGCGTAGTGCCGAAACATGCCCGAAGCATCCCAGGATCCGACCCAGATCACGCGCCAGAGCCCGCACATAAGTTCCCTTGCCGCAGTCAGCCTCGATCACAGCTTCACTTTCAGTTACATCAACCAGGCGAAGATCGTGAACTGAAATAGTCCGGGCAACCATTTCTGGTTCAGCGCCAGCCCGCGCCAAGTCATAGGCTCTTTCTCCATCAATCTTGATTGCGGAGAATGCAGGAGGTACTTGCTGAATCTGTCCTATAAAGCGCGGCAACACCGCCAAAACTTCCGGCCTTGTCGGCCTCCAGTCAGACTTTTGCGTTATCGAGCCTTCAAGATCGTCTGTTGTGGTTTCCGCACCCCAACGCACCGTGAACCGATAAGATTTTTCACCATCCTGCACAAAGGGCACCGTCTTGGTGGCTTCCCCGAAAGCAACGGGCAAAAGTCCTGAGGCCAAGGGGTCGAGGGTTCCGGCATGTCCGGCCTTTTTGGCGTTGAACACATACTTCAGCCGCGAGACGGCTTGGGTCGAGGTCATTCCGTAAGGCTTATCGAGGATGACCCAGCCATTAATGTCGGCGCGGGAGGAGCGTGGCTTGTTCAAAGCGGTATCTTCACAGGTCAGTTTTCATCTTCGTCGGGCGGAATAATGTGGCCGACATCACGCTGAACTTCAGGCGAGCGCAGAAGCTGATCGATTTTGCTGCCATATTCGAAGCTGTCATCTTCGCGGAAGCGAAGTTCCGGCGTGAATTTCATGTCGATCATCCGGGCAACTTCGCCGCGCAAAAATTTCTTGTGCTTTTCGAGAGCTTTCAACACCTCGGCGATGTTCTTACCGCCAAGCGGCATGATGTAACAGGTTGCCAATTTCAGGTCAGGTGACAGGCGAACCTGCGGCACGGTGATTACCTGCTTATCGAGCACATCGTCCGTAACCGTGCCATGATTCAGGATTTCGGCCATAGCATGCCGGATGAGTTCACCCACCCGGAGCATGCGCTGCGAGGGCTCTTTTCCACTATGATGCGCTCTGGCCATCAATATTCCTTTCCGCTTGTTTCTTCCATGCTCGCGCTGCAGTTTCGAAAATTATGAGCAGCGAGACCTGAGTCTCCCAATCGGCCAGCAGCGCGAAGGTTCCGCCGCACAAAAAATGATGCCACCCCGAGAGCAGGCAGATAAAAGCCTCGCGAGCTGCCACATTCTTTGACGAACGCAACCCAGTCAGCGCGAAGGAGTTCAAATTTGAAACGTGCTACGGGTTTGTCAACGACAAAGCCCATGGCAAGCTTCGCTTTGCAAACCGGATCCGTGCACACCTCGCTTTGCAAGCCCAGCCCCCGCGAGCCTAACCCGTCCGCTTAAAGCGAACGAGCTATCGACTCAACGCGGTAACATTCGATGATGTCACCGGCGCGCATATCTTCATACTTTTCGAAGGCCATACCGCACTCTTGGCCCGACGGCACTTCCTTGACTTCGTCTTTGAAGCGCTTCAGCGTCGAAAGCTTGCCTTCGTGGATAACCACATTGTCGCGGATCAAACGAACACCCGCGCCGCGCTCCACCTTGCCGTCGGTCACGCGGCAGCCTGCCACCTTACCAACCTTGGTAATGTTGAACACTTCGAGAATTTGTGCATTGCCCAGCATGGTCTCGCGCAATGTCGGTGCCAACAAGCCGGACATCGCCGCCTTAACATCATCCACGAGGTTATAGATGATATTGTAATAGCGGATTTCGATGCCAAGACGTTCGGCAAGCTCGCGTGCCTCTTTATGAGCGCGAACATTGAAGCCAATCACTGCTGCATTCGAGGCCTCAGCCAGCGTGATATCGGACTCAGTTATGCCGCCCGCGCCGGAATGAATGACACGCGCCATAACCTCTTCAGTGTTGAGCTTTTCCAGTGTCGCCAGAATTGCTTCAACAGAACCCTGCACGTCGCCCTTGACCACAAGCGGGAATTCTTTGCGCCCGGTTGATTTCATTTGGCTCATCATGTCGGTCAAAGAACCGCGCGCCACGACACCGCGCGCGACATTCTTTTCTCTGCGCTGATGGTCGCGATATTGCGCAATCTCGCGCGCACGCGCTTCCGAAGGCACAACTGCGACACGGTCGCCTGCCTCTGGCGGGCCGGAAAATCCGAGAACCTCGACCGGCATTGATGGACCGGCAGATGTAACGCCTTTACCTGCATCATCCAGCAGGGCGCGAACGCGGCCCCACTGAGAACCTGCAACAATAATGTCACCAACCGCCAATGTACCGCGCTGAACAAGCACTGTTGCCACAGGACCGCGGCCGCGGTCGAGCCGCGCTTCAATAATGGTGCCTTCTGCGGCCCGATCCGGGTTGCTCTTCAAGTCGAGCAGTTCCGATTGCAGCGCCAACAGTTCAAGTATCTTATCGAGGCCCGTCCGCTTCAACGCGGAAACCTCAACTTCCAGAACTTCACCGCCAAGGCTTTCAACCTGAACTTCGTGCTGAAGCAATTCTGCGCGCACGCGCTCAGGCTTGGCATCGGGCTTGTCAATCTTGTTGATAGCCACAATCAGCGGAACGCCCGCAGCTTTGGCGTGATTGATGGCCTCCACCGTTTGCGGCATAACGCCGTCATCAGCCGCCACTACCAAAACCACGATGTCCGTGACCTTTGCGCCGCGCGCACGCATTGCCGTGAAGGCAGCGTGGCCTGGCGTATCGATGAAGGTCACTTTGCCGCCGTTTGGTGCGGTAATCTGGTACGCACCGATATGCTGTGTAATACCGCCAGCTTCGCCGGAAACAACGTGGGTCTTGCGAATTGCATCGAGCAGGGAAGTTTTACCGTGGTCAACGTGACCCATGATGGTGATAACCGGCGGACGCAGCACGAGTTTGTCATCGCCGTCCACTTCAGGCACGTCAAACAGGCCTTCTTCCACATCCGAATCCGCAACGCGGCGCACTTTGTGCCCCAGTTCGGATGCGATCAACTCAGCCGTATCAGCGTCGATCACATCTGTGATTTTGGCCATCTGGCCCTGACGCATCAGCAGCTTGATAACATCAACAGCGCGCTCCGACATGCGGTTTGCAAGCTCTTGGATCGTGATCATCTCAGGCAGCTGGATTTCGCGTGAAATCTTTTCTTTCTGCTCCGCGACATTCCCCTTCATACGCTGGGTACGACGCCGGAAGGCAGCAACAGAGCGTGTACGCTCTTCCTGCCCCGACGAGACAGTGGCTAGCGTCAAACGCCCACGCTGCTTCTGGTCGCCATCCCGCGAGGAAGGTGCCTTTACCGGCATTACAACCTTGGTTGGAATACCGGGACGCCGGATGACTGTCTTTTTGCCCTCTTCCTCATCAGCCGCAACACGGCGGCCGGTCGCTGGGTCTGATGTTGGAGCGGTTGCGGGGACCAGTGGACGGCGCGGAGCACCCGTCGTGGATGGAACCGGCGCTGGTGCGCCGCCTGCAAGCCGGCGTCTCGCTTCGTCTTCGGTTTTGCGCTTTGCGTCATTCTCTAAGGCGCGGCGCGAATCTTCTTCGCGTTTGCGCGCTTCGGACGCTTCTCGCTCAAGGCGCTCGCGCGCTTCACGTTCAGCGCGGACTTTAGCATCGGCCTCTTGGCGGCGGCGATCTTCGTCTTCGCGCACATGTGAATCGGCGAGGGCTGCGGCACGGGCCTGGCGCTGCGCTTCCGTCAATGTCGGCAGAACCACGCCCGTGGTCGGACGCGGGGCGACAAAAGGCTTTGGCGGTGCGGCGACCGGGGCCGCAATGACGGGCCGCGGCGCAATCGGTGCCAAAGTCACAGGTTTAGCTTCGCCCGCCACCGGACGACGCTTCACCGTTTCAACAACCACCTGTTTCGTGCGTCCATGCGAAAAGCTCTGGCTCACGGTTCCCTGACCCGCTGGCCGCTTGAGCGACAGCGTTTTGGAAGGAACGTGGAGAGTCTTGTCGCCGTTATTACTATTGTCGTTCATGTCTACCTTAAATTCTGCGAAACTGCGCCCGCCTGAATAAACTCATTCTGCGGAAATTTCATCTGTTTTA
>JANXSV010000222.1 GCA_025356505.1 Methylovirgula sp. | reverse complement strand
ATGTCACGCAAGCGGCTTTCATTCGCTGTAATGCCCGCCACACATTTTTCCGCAAGCACGATACAGCCACGCTCCATATGAGACAGGCTTTTGAACAGACTGAAAGCGATAATAGGTTCAAATGCATTCAGTTGCATTTGCCCGCCCTCCGCAGCGAAAGTCACCGTTACGTCGTTGCCAATCACCTCGAACGCAATCTGGTTCACCACCTCCGGAATGACCGGGTTGACCTTTCCCGGCATGATCGAAGAGCCAGCCTGCACCGCAGGCAGGTTGATTTCTCCAAACCCCGCACGCGGGCCGGACGACAACAACCGCAGATCGTTGCAAACCTTTGAAAGCTTGACAGCAACACGCTTCAGCACGCCCGAGAGCTGCACAAATGCACCAGCGTCCTGCGTGGCTTCAATGAGATTTCCTGCCGTTACAAACGGCTCTTTTGTCAAAAGGCAAAGCTGCGCGCATACGGCCTTGGCATATCCTGGCGGCGTATTGATGCCGGTGCCGATCGCGGTCGCACCCAGATTGATCTCGTGCAGCAGCAGTGCCGCCTCCGCGAGCCGCTCTTCGTCCTCATGTAGCATCACCGCATAAGTGAGGAACTCCTGACCCAGCGTCATAGGCACAGCATCTTGCAGCTGCGTCCGTCCGATTTTCACGAGATCCTTGAATTCCAGTGCCTTCTTTGAAAACTCCGCCCGCAGAACTGCCATGCCTGCCCGAAGTTTATGGATGCCGGAAATCAGAGCAATCTTGATGGCCGTCGGATAGACATCATTGGTGCTCTGACTGAGATTGACGTGCTCGTTCGGGCTCAGCCGCTTGTAATCGGATTTGGCGCTTCCGAGAATTTCCAAAGCGCGGTTGGCAATCACCTCATTTGCATTCATGTTTGTCGAGGTGCCCGCCCCGCCTTGAATCACATCGACGATGAACTGGTCATGCCAGCGCCCGGCTGATATTTCTTCGCAGGCCTGCACAATGGCCGCGCCAAGGTCCGGGGCAAGTTGCCCAAGCGCCATATTGGCGAGAGCCGAGGCCTGCTTCACCTGCGCAAGCGCCGCAATCAAATCGGGAAAAGCTGAAATCTGCACACCGGAAATCGGAAAGTTTTCGACCGCGCGCAAGGTGTGCACGCCGTAGTAGGCCTCAAGCGGAACCTCACGCTCTCCAAGCAAATCATGTTCAATGCGCATAGGGCCGCCTGCGATCTTTCCCGGCGCGATCTCGCACCATTAACTGCAGAATGCACAATTTTTCAGTTTTTGTGAGCGCAAAATAAGCACTTCACCTCATGCGACACCCCTTTGACACTACAGTTTTCACGGCAATAGGCCTTTGTGACCCTGTAAATCACAGCACAAAGGAACACCTCGGCACTTTCCTCTGCTGCTTTCACTACAATATCAATAAATTCTAGTTTATTCCACTATTCGTCAAAATTGTGTTCATTGCTCATTGCAAATGCACGGAATTCCAGTTTAGCTTTCGATAGCCGTCGGTCATATGAGAAAATTTGATCATCTTGATCAGCGGCGCGAATAAACGAGTTAATTTCATAGTTCTTAAACGTGGAGAAATGTGTCGTCTTTCTAGCGCGATCACTTAGAAATCGCCGGAAATAAGCACAAAACAGGGGGAGTTTAGCGGCGCATGGAGGTTTTCCTGCAGCAGCTGATCAACGGGCTCACGCTCGGTTCGATCTATGGCTTGATCGCCATCGGGTACACGATGGTTTTCGGAATTATCGGCATGGTGAACTTCGCCCACGGCGACGTGTTCATGTTGTCATCTTTCATCGGCCTCATCATCTATGTCGCAATCACGCAGCTGCTCGGCCTTTCGAGTCCGATGTTCGCGTTTCTGCTGGCGCTTGCAGCCTCTATGGTGCTGACATCCTTGTGGAATTGGTCGATAGAGCGCGTCGCTTACCGGCCATTGCGCGGCTCCTTTCGCCTTGCTCCTCTCATCTCCGCAATCGGTATGTCGATCTTTCTGTCCAACTTCGTTCAGGTGGTGCAGGGACCGCGCAGCAAATCGATCAATGGCATTTTGAGCGGCACGTTCAATTTCGGCGCTGATGGCGGTTTTGGCGTCAGCCTGCCCTACTCCAGCATCGTGATTTTCTTCGTAACCGTCATCCTCCTCGCCATTTTCTGGTACATCGTGCAAAGAACGCCGCTCGGCCGCGCCCAACGCGCCTGTGAGCAGGATCGCAAGATGGCGTCGCTACTTGGCATTGATGTCGATGCAACAATCTCCATCACCTTCGTTATGGGTGCTGCTCTGGCTGCCGTCGCCGGATGTCTCTACCTGCTGAAATATGGCTCGGTGAATTTCGCCGACGGGTTTTTGCCTGGCGTCAAAGCTTTTACGGCGGCGGTTCTTGGCGGCATCGGCTCGCTGCCTGGCGCGGTCATCGGCGGCTTGCTAATTGGTCTCATCGAGGTTTTCTGGTCTTATTACATCTCAACCGATTATAAAGACGTCGCGGCCTTCTCCATTTTGGCCGTCACGCTGATCTTCCTCCCCTCCGGCATTCTTGGCCGCCCAGAAGTCGAGAAGGTCTGATCCCATGGCAACGACTAACAAGAATGACGACGGCTTCAACTGGGCTTTTGCACTCAAAGAAGCAGCCTTTGCCGCGATCATCACCGCTGGTTTGAGCTTCCCGATTCTGGCGCTCAGAACCGACATGGACATCTCCAACAAGCTGATCTTGAACCAGCGTTGGTCATGGTTGATTGTGGCAGCAGTACTGGTTTTTGTCGGCCGTCTCGCCGTACTTAGCTATGCAGCCCGCCCAAAATCCACCAGAGCTGCCTCAACCGCACCGCAGAGCGACAGTTCGAAATTCATTGCGAAATGGATAAGCGCAGTTGGTTTGCTCGCGTTGTTTCTGTTCCCCATCGTCGTCACCTCGGCGCTCGGCGGCCAGGGCGCGCTAAAATGGATCAACAATTACGGCGTCCAAATCATGATTTACATCATGCTCGGCTGGGGCCTTAACATCGTGGTCGGCCTCGCCGGATTGCTCGATCTCGGCTACGTCGCCTTCTACGCGGTGGGCGCTTACGCCTATGCGCTTCTATCCACGCATTATGGCTTGTCGTTCTGGATATGCCTGCCCCTCGCTGGAATTCTAGCCGCCACATGGGGTGTCATCCTCGGCTTTCCGGTCTTGCGTCTGCGGGGAGACTATCTTGCGATCGTGACTCTCGCTTTTGGCGAGATCATCCGCATCGTTCTCATCAACTGGGTGGATTTCTCCGGCGGCTACGCTGGCGTAAGCTCAATCCCGCGCATCACATTTTTCGGGCTGCCATTTAACGACAATGTTGGCAGTTTCTCGAACTTTTTCGGCCTCACCTACAGCCCGATCCACCGCACCATCTTCCTGTTTTATCTCATTCTTTGTCTTGCCCTACTGACAAACTACGTGACCATGCGCTTGCGTCGCCTGCCTGTAGGCCGCGCGTGGGAAGCTCTGCGCGAGGACGAGATTGCCTGCCGCTCGCTTGGCATTAACACAACCAGCACCAAACTCACCGCCTTTGCACTTGGTGCTATGTTTGCAGGTTTTGCCGGATCGTTCTTCGCTGTCCGTCAGGGGTTCGTCAGCCCGGAAAGCTTCACCTTCCTCGAATCAGCCACAATCCTGGCCATCGTCGTGCTGGGCGGTATGGGTTCGCAGATCGGCGTCGCTATAGCCGCGGTCGTGCTCATTGGCGGAACCGAATTGCTGCGCGAGTTGGAATGGACCAAGCAGATTTTTGGGCAGGATTTCGATCCGGCCCAATATCGCAGCCTCATCTTTGGCGCAGCTATGGTCATCATGATGATATGGAAACCGCGCGGCATCGTCTCAACGCGTGAGCCGAGCATCTTCTTAAAGGAAAAGAAATCTGTGTCAGGTGATCTTGTTGCGGAAGGCCACGGCTAATGCTGAGTGTGTCCAACCCCCTGCTTGTGGTCGAGCATTTGACCATGCGTTTTGGCGGCCTGATCGCCGTGAATGATCTTTCCTTCTCGGTCGGTCGTGGTGACATCACCGCGCTCATCGGCCCGAATGGCGCTGGCAAAACCACCGTGTTCAACTGCGTGACCGGCTTCTATAAGCCGACCGAGGGCCGCCTCGCTTTGGCCCGCTCGGGCATTGCCGCCGCGCAGGACGTTGCCGATTTGACCCAATCCGGCGCGCAACACAAACAAATGCCGTCCGGCGATATCTATCTGCTTGAGCGCATGCCGGATTTCCGCATTGCGCACAAGGCGAAGGTCGCCCGCACCTTTCAAAACATCCGTCTGTTCCAGGGCATGACTGTGCTCGAAAACCTCATCATCGCTCAGCATAATCCGCTGATGGTCGCCTCGGGGTTTTCGATTCTGGGCGTACTCGGCATCGGCGGCTACAAGGCAAGCGAGCAGCAGGCCGTTGAAAAAGCCAAGAGCTGGCTTGAGCGCATCGGCCTTATTGACAGGGCGGACGACCCCGCCGGTGAATTGCCCTATGGAGCTCAACGCCGGCTGGAAATTGCCCGTGCCATGTGCACAGATCCGGTTCTGCTCTGCCTCGACGAGCCTGCCGCTGGCCTGAACCCGAAAGAATCCTTGGAGCTTAATACGCTGCTGCGCTCCATTCGCGCCGACCATTCGACGTCAGTGCTGCTCATCGAACATGATATGTCGGTGGTAATGGGAATCTCCGACCATGTTGTTGTGCTTGATTACGGCACCAAAATTGCCGATGGCACGCCGAGCGAAGTTCGGAATGATCCGAAAGTCATCGCCGCCTATCTTGGCGTGGACGATGGCGACGAGATGAATCCGGCGCACGGAGGCGCAAAATAATGGCTCAGCCTCTCCTCGCCATTCGCGGCGTCCAAACGTTTTACGGCAAAATTCAAGCGCTGAAAGGCATCGATGTTGATGTCAATCAGGGCGAAATCGTCACCATGATTGGCGCAAACGGTGCCGGTAAATCCACGCTCATGATGACGGTTTTTGGCGCACCGCGCGCCCGCACCGGCACAATTACCTTTGACGGCAAAGATATCACCCAGCTGCCGAGCCACATGATTGCCCGCATGTCCATCGCGCAGTCCCCCGAAGGTCGCCGCATTTTCGGGCGCATGACGGTCTATGAAAACCTTCAGATGGGCGCGTCGATCAACAACTTCGCCACGTTCAACGAAGATCTCGAAAAAATGTATGTGCTGTTCCCGCGCCTTAAAGAGCGTGCGCCGCAGCGTGGCGGCACTCTTTCGGGCGGCGAGCAGCAAATGCTGGCCATCGCCCGCGCGCTCATGAGCCGCCCGCGCCTGTTGATGCTGGACGAGCCATCGCTCGGTCTGGCTCCGCTCATCGTCAAGCAAATTTTTGATGCCATTCGTGAGCTCAACCAAAAAGAGGGGCTCACCGTGTTTCTTGTGGAACAAAATGCCTTCCACGCGCTCAAACTTGCCCATAGAGGCTATGTAATGGTCAACGGCTCGATCACGATGTCCGGAACCGGACAAGAACTATTGGCCCGGCCGGAAGTGCGCGCCGCCTATCTTGAAGGGGGTCACTGATGTTTGACTTTTTCTCGAGCGGCTCTGCGGACACACCCACCTTCAATACCGTCGTCAACATCGTCGTGTTTACCATCGGACTTTCCATGGCCTTCGCGTCGGGGCGTGCCATAGCCCAGACATGGCGGCCTTTTACCAGCGTGGTTGTCTATTCTGTGATTTTGACTTTCGCCGAGCGGTTTCTGCACTTCGCTTTGTCGGGGCAGCCGCTGCTTTCGATCGGCTTTTTTGTCGTATCATTTATCGCCATCCTCGCCGTCGCCGCATTGGGCTATCGGCGGATGCGCGTGGCTCAAATGACAACCCAATATTCCTGGTTGATGGACCCTGTGGGCTCCTTAGGCTGGAAGGTGAAATCATAGATCAGTCTGAGTGACACCTGTGGCTCTTTTGGTGAAACGCTTACGTCGAAACCAAGGCATAAATTCACTTGCTTTTCAACTGCAACGAGACCAGTTTAGATAAGAACGATTTGAATTCATGATTAAGCTTCAAGGCCTTAGCTGCTTCGAGTTTAATTTAAATCATGAATCTTAGCCTTTCGGATAGGTACACACTGCGCCTATCAGTTTTCAAGTGACTCGATCACCGAAAAGCGCTTAACTAGCGTTCAGGGTGGGAGTTGCCTGCCGTTTCGGGTCCGGTTTGGCCCGTTATCTTTAGGGAGAATACGTATGAAAAAAGTCTGGTTGTCTGGCCTCGTTCTCGCAGCGGGCCTGGCCTTCACCGGTGCCGCAAGCGCCCAAATCAAGTTCGGCGTTGCCGGTCCGATTACAGGTCCAAATGCTGCCTTCGGCGCGCAGCTCGTAAACGGCACGAACCAAGCCGCAGAAGACATCAATGCGGCTGGCGGTATTCTCGGCCAGAAAATCGTTGTCTCGCAGGGTGACGACGTTTCTGATCCGAAGCAGGGCGTTTCTGTTGCCAACAAGTTCGTCGGCGACGGCGTCAAGCTCGTGATCGGCCACTTCAACTCCGGCGTGACCATTCCGGCATCCGAAGTTTACGCAGAAAACGGCATCCTCTTCATCACACCTTCAGCAACAAATCCGAAAGTGACAGAGCGCGGCCTTTGGGACGCTTTCCGCACCTGCGGACGTGATGATCAGCAGGGTCGCCTTTGGGCAGATTATGCCAAGGGTCCTCTGAAGGGCAAGAAAATCGCCATCGTGCACGACAAAACAACCTACGGACAGGGTCTTGCCGACGCCGCAAAGGGTTACATGACCGCTGACGGCATCAAGGAAGTTCTTTATGAAGGCGTAAATGCCGGCGAAAAGGACTATTCCGCAATCGTTTCGAAGATCAAAGCTTCGGGCGCTGAATATGTCATGTGGGGCGGCCTGCACACTGAAGGCGGTTTGATTATCCGCCAGATGCGCGACCAGGGCGTCAAGGCAGTGATGATTTCCGGCGACGGCATCACCGACAACGAATTTGCATCCATCGGCGGCGACGGCGTTGAAGGCACCTTGATGTCGTTCGGTCCAGAGCCACGCAACAACCCGAATGCAAAGGCAGTTATCGAAGCCTTCAAAAAGAAGAACTTCGATCCGCAGGGCTACACCCTCTACTCCTACGCCGGCGTTCAGATCATGAAGCAGGCTGCTGAAAAGGCTGGTTCGCTCGACACCAAAAAGATGGCCGAAGTCATGCACTCCGGCATGGTGTTCAAGACCGTCATCGGTGACATCTCCTACGACAAAAAGGGCGACCGCACCAACGTCGACTACGTCTGGTACGTCTGGAAAAAGGGCGCTGACGGCAAGATCACTTACGTCGAACAGAAGTAAGCTTTTCACGTCTTGAGAAAGGGCTCGCCTCGGCGGGCCCTTTTTTGTTGCCGGATACCTCGCCCCGCTGTAGACCAGCCAAGCCTTTCACGCTGCGTCGTTTTCGCGCGGCTCTGAGCTTTTGATGATCTCTATTTTTTTAAATTCATTGCTTATTTTCGCCGTGTCAGCGCTTCCGGCGGTATCTGGAAGCCAAACGGCTGCGCTTGTGGTCAGCTACTTGCCAAGTCCGGCCTATGTCGCCTCGCAGCGCCTCGTCAATAACTGGCGGCTTCAATCCGCGCTCAAACTCGATCTTGACGAAAACAACCTCGCCGATCTGCTGCGTGACACGCCCGGCGGATTCAAGCCGCGCTGCATCAAAATGAACAACTATTGGTGCATAAAGCATTCAAACTGGAATGGCGAAATCGCCTATGATCTAGAAGGCCACGTTGCCTTCGCATCGGCTGGCGAGGGCGCGCTGGCCGCTGCCGTGTTGTTGCGCCGCTATTATATAGATTTTCATTTGACCAGCGCCAAGGCTATCATTTCGCGTTGGGCCCCGCCAGATTGCGGCTTAGGGCAGGTTTCAGCCACAACGGCCCGTGCTCTTGCCCCGCGCGGATTGCGTAACACGTTGCGGGCGCGATTTCTCGCTTCGAAAAAGGGCGGTCGCAAACGGCTCACGCCATCGCGCGTCCGCGCCATCATCATTCCATCCATGCGCGCGCCTGCGATCATGAGCGGTGGCGGCGAGGCATCGTCCAGCACGAAACTCGCCAGTCTTGGCACCGGGACGTCCGGGCCGGTCCTCATCCTGCCGAAACTTTCCGCCAGCTCTTGCCCGTCGGAAGACGCCCGCCTCGCTGCCTATATCAAAGCTGCAGGCAAGGATATTCCGCTAGGCAAGGACGATGATCTCGGGCTGTTCAACACGGACGGTCAGCCTATGCCGGCACTTGGCAAATTAATGGCAAATATGTCCGCCGTTGAAATCGGGCCATATCAGCCGCTGCATAGTCTTATTGACCAGGCATTGGCGCAATTGGCCGCACTCCCCGCCCCAAAGCGCTCCCTTCCCTGATCACGCTCGCCTAGCCCAGCTTGGCCAGCCCCGGGAATGTCTCAAGCAAAAAGAACGATGCGCTCTGGATGCCGCCAGTGAGAAAGGCAAGGCCTGTCAACACCAACAGGCCACCGACCAGCTTTTCCACGGTTCCAAGATGGCGCTTGAACCTCTGCAAGAACCGCACGAACGGCCCCATCATCAGAGCCGCAATGATGAAAGGAATGCCGAGCCCAAGCGAATATGCGCCCAGCAGAATTGCGCCGCTGGTCACTGTGGCTTCCGACGAGGCAACAGCCAATATCGCCGCAAGAATAGGCCCGATACAGGGCGTCCACCCGAACGCAAATGCCAGCCCCATAAAATATGCGCTGGCCAATCCCGGCTTTTGCACCTGTACGCGCGCCTCGCGGTACAGCAGGCCAATTCGGAACAGCCCGAGAAAATGCAGCCCCATGATAATGATGGCGGCCCCCGCCAGATAGCCCAACATGGTTTGATACTGCCGCACCAGAGCGCCAAAGGCAGATGCCGTGGCACCCAGCGTGACAAAAACCGTGCTGAAACCAGCGACAAACAGCAGCCCTGCCAGAAAACTATCCCGCCGCGCGGCGGCGGGCGCTTCAACCGCCAGCTCCTCGATGGTTGTACCTGCCAGAAAGCATAAATAGGGCGGCACCAGCGGCAGCACGCATGGGCTCAAAAACGACAGCAGTCCGGCAAAAGCGGCGCTGGGAAGGGTTACGTCAGTCATTCGTGTGTTCCGCTCATCTGCCCTGCATAGCCCGCACAAAGGCCCGCGCCAAGCGCCTCACAGCAATCTCGCGCAAACGTGTTCAGAACCGCGCGGCACTATAGGGCGCAGGATCCGTAAAGGGTGCCTCCCCGGTCACCATTTCCGCCAATAGCCGCCCGGTTACAGGCCCCAACGTCAGGCCGTGATGTTCATGCCCGAAGTTGAACCACAATCCACGGTGTTTTGGCGCCGGGCCGGTAACCGGCAACATATCGGGCAGACACGGCCTCGCGCCCATCCAAGGCTCCATATCGAGCCGCTCGGCCAGCGGAAACATTGCGCGCGCAATGGGTTCCACCTTCGCCAACTGCACAGGCGTTTTGGGTGCGCCCAGCTTGGCAAATTCTGCGCCGGTTGTGAGGCGCACGCCGCGCGTCATCGGTGCAATCAAGTAGCCGTTATCAACGTCAAGCACCGGATGATTCAACACCGCATTGCCCTTGCGCTGGTAATGCATATGGTATCCGCGCTTCAACCCAAGCGGAATGTCATAGCCAAGCCGCTCATAAATGCCGCCCGCCCACGGCCCCAGGCACACCACAGCGTCTGTCGTATCAAGAGAACCACCCTCAACTGACACCCGCCAGCCCTTGGCTGTTTGCGCCAGTGTCATGGCATCGCCCGTCACCATACGGCCGCCACGCGCCTTGAACAAAGCCGCATAAGCCTTCACCAAAGCGCCGGGATCCGGCACAAAAACCGGATCGGTGAAGTGCACACCGCCGGTGAATACCCCGCTCAAATGCGGCTCTTTCAACACGACTTCCAGCGCGTTGAGCATGTCAAAATTGATGGAGAACTCTTTAAGTTTCTGCGCATCTTGCAACCCGCTTTCGAGGCTCTTGCCGTCGCGGAAAACCTTGATCCAGCC